>JBBTTS010000017.1:0-13139 GCA_038064135.1 Patescibacteria group bacterium
TATTGTACCGCCTTAAAAGTCGAGACAATGTGTTCATATTAAAGGTAGCCTGACACAATGCTAGTCGCCGACAATGGCATTACCCTGATGGGGTCAGACGCCTTGCAAGTTGGTGGAATCTCCTACCAAAAGGGTACAGACATCAGTATTAGCTTAGGTGGCGATAACGAAGCCGAATTGTCAGGCTATTACAACAAACTTGCAGTGGGCGGAAAAATTGTCCAGCCCCTTACCAAAGCACCTTGGGGTGACACATTTGGCATGTTTTGGATGGTCAATATTACAAGCAAAAAGGTGTAGCTAAAAATTATGGACATTGGCGTTCAAACCTATAATGCAGCACAGACAATCGATAATCAAGCAATCTGCAACGATCTTTACCAAGTAATAAACGCAAATTTAACTGGATCAGAAAACAAGGTGTGGCATGGCGCACCCGTATGGTTTATCGATGGCAACCCAATTGTTGGCTACAGCGTTCAAAAACCTGGAGTAAGGTTAATGTTTTGGAGCGGCTCTGACTTTGACGAAACAAAGCTTAGGCCTGGAACCGGCAAGTTTAAAGATGCATCAATCTTTTATACCTCCCGAGACCAAATCAACTTAGAAGATATAAAACGCTGGCTGGAAATATCTGTAAACATTCAGTGGGGCTACAAAAACATAGTCAAGCGCAAAGGTGTATTATTGCGTTTAAAATAGAGAGCTTTCTTTTCAAGAATTCAAGCGTACAATATGGAACATAATACGGAGGTAATGTTATGGAATTTAGTTGGATAGCAGTTATTGTTGCAAGTATTGCAATGTTTGTAGTCGGAGCAATCTGGTATATGCCGCTTTTTGGAAAGATGTGGGGTGAGATGTTCGGCTTTGATAAGTTAGACAAAAAAACTCAAGCAAAAATGCAAAAAGAAATGGGGCCATACTACGCCTTGCAAATGGGAGTCACTTTTCTTACCGCCGCTGTTTTGACCAAGCTTGTCGTTCTTTTACCTAACTACTCTGCTTACACTTTGGCATTTCTGCTATGGCTTGGATTAATTTTTCCTACACAAGTTTCGGCGGTAATATTTGGAGGCACCGAAGTTAAGTGGATAAAAAGAAGAATATTGATTATGGCAGGTGGGTCATTGCTACCACTGCTAGCTGCTGCTTTTGTTATTTCAAAAATTGTTTAGTTTTTTAATTAAAAACTTAAAATTTGTCGAGTTCAATCTTCTTCATTTGCATTAATTTAGAAAATGCCATCGGATTCTTCATAAGTTCTTCTACATTTTCGGGTACGATTTGCCAGCTTAGGCCGTATTGGTCTTTACACCAGCCGCACTGCTCGTTTTCGGGCGAGGCAGACAGTTTTTCCCAATAGTAGTCAATCTCTGCCTGATCTTTGCACATCACCGCGAAAGATACTGCCTCGGTAAACTTAAACTCTGGGCCTGCGTTAATGGCCGTAAAGTGCTGGCCAAACAGCTCGAACTCTACTGTTAGTACTTTGCCGGCAAGGCTCAGCTGAAAATCAACCAAGCCCTCATCTACTGTTTTAGGATAGTAGGACTTTGATAATACTTTGCTTTCAGGGAATACAGATTGGTAAAAATCCACTGCTTCTTCAGCGTTGCCGTTAAACCATAAATTTGCAATAATTTTTTGCATATTACTTTTTCTCCTTTAAATATTTACCAGCAACACTTATGGCAAACGAAGGCAAAATGACGAATACCGTGGCGATCAAAAGTTGAAACGGCAGGCTGTCTTCTTTTATCTGAAAAATGACATTACTAACGCCCAGAACGCCAAACACGATTGACGCAATCATGAATATTTTGGTTGCCACCTTTTGCATTAATTAATTGTAACAATAGTTATAATAAATCAGTAATATCAATAAGGGTTTTGTATGGTCAGCCAGTGGAACTAAAATTTACAACCGAACTTTGGGAATGGCAAGGGCAGGGGGCGTGGTGTTTTTTGTCTGTGCCTAAAAAGTATTATGCTACTCTTAAAGATGTCTCAACTGGGCCAAAGCATGGTTTTGGATCGCTTCGGGTAGAAGCATCCATAGGCAAATCCGCTTGGAAGACCTGAATTTTTTCCGACAACAAATCCGGCACATTCCTACTACCAGTCAAAAAAGACGTCCGAAAAAAGGAAAACATTGCGATTGGTGACATCGTTAAAACAAATCTAAGACTAGTTGACGTATAATTAATTTATGAAACTTTCTGATAGTACAGCTCACAATATGCCAGCTGATTTACTAAAAGCATTGACCAGCAGCAAGCAAGTAACAGAAAAGTGGGAGAGCCTGACACCGCTTGCTCAAAACGAATGGATTTGTTGGAATGTTACTGTCAAGCAACAAAAAACCCGGGACGAACACATTAAGCGTACCGTCGATGAACTAATTAATGGCAAGCGCCGTCCGTGCTGTTGGATTGGCTGTATTCACCGTGCCGACAAAGCCATCAGCCCTTCTGTGCTAGGGATTTTAAATAAGAGAAAAGGCAACTAGCCCTAGTTGCGGGGCGACGAAATGCCAGCTTGTCCTGCTTAGGCAAGTAATTCGACGTTAAGAATTAAAAAGTGATATTTTTCTTGGCTCACAACAATAGAGGATGTTAAAACTAAAATTATTCTGTACTTGTGTTTACATGATCGACCGCATCACTAGCTGAAATTGCGCCAAGCTTATTAATGTTTCGCTGGCGTTTGAGCGCAGCTCTGATTAATTCTTGTTGTTTAGGCGAATAGCCCTCGACTCTTCTTGAGCCAAACCTATAGATATCAACTTTTCCTATTGCTTGGCGCAGTTTGGAGTCCCGTTCGAGAGCTCGTTTTGTATCACCGTAACTACGACCAATGTCTGCCGCAGACAGATAGTCGGGAGGTGCTTCTGGGACAAGTAAGTTATTTTCTAATAACCACTTTTCAAGAATGACTTGTTGCCGAAGTGATAGTCCTTGAGTTATAGCACCACTCGGAAATCGATAACGCTCTATTTCGCTCATTTCTTCTGCAGTTTCTGAGATGCATTTTTTTATTGTCGCGTGCACGACACCATGCTTTGTGGCTAGGTTAGCAATATTTTCAATTTCATCGGTTGCTTCTGGAATTGAGAAATAGGTTTCATCTAAATAGGACTTGATTCGAGTCTGCTGGTCTAGTTTTAGGCCATATTTAGCAAGTCCTTTTTTTGCAAAACTTGGTATTTCGTATGGTTCAATTTCTAGTTTGGTAATTGCCTTCATAACTAGACGTGTTGGTGCACCGATCTGGCCAGCAAATGTTCCCACCGCCAGTATCGTGGCAGACAATTCTTTCCTCCTCTGTACCTCAGTTGCAATTATTTTTTGTTGGGTTTTGGTGTAGCCAGGGGCGATTGTTGGGCCAAACTTATAGTTGTTAACGGTTCCTAAATTATCGTTAATATCATGTATCAGTTTTCGTAATGTACTTGGATACTGACCGAGAACTTCAGCGAGTACCGCATTGCTGGCTATATCTTCTGAAGCTTTTGGTGCTAACCTACCTTCAGCTTGCAAGTAGTTTGTTATTAGTTCTTGCTGTTCAGGTGACAAGCTATCCGTTTCGACCCCACGGAAGAGATATGTATCGAGTACACCTAACTGCTCGCTAATTGCTTCAATGGCCTCATAGATAGTATTGGGATTCTTGAACCCAAGTGCATTCGCGAATCCATTTTTTGATAAATGACCTTGGGTGCTTTTGGACGGAGTATCTTAATCTGACCAGGCGCATGCTTCTGACGAGATTTAGGTCCCGGTAAAGTTTCCGGTGTCGTGATTCTGTCAACCATGTTGGCAACAAAGTTTTCGCTGTAGTTCATCCGGCTACCGGCTCGGTTCTCTTGGGCGATTATTTCATCGAGATCACTTTTAAACAGAACTTCAAGCTGAGAAACAGAGATCCCCAAGTTTCTTAGAACCTCCTTGTCGAAGATGTAGGTTACATTCTCCATTTCATCACAAACAAGAATCACCCGATCAAGTTTGGCAACATCAATCGTTGTGTATCCAACCTGTCGAATAATTGATTCGTCCACTGATCCTGGTCTGACATTGACCATATTCGGATCACTAATATCAACTCCGAAAATTTCTGAAAGTATAACGAGTGTAGTTTTGAGTTTGGGCACGATTTTGGGTTCTTGGTAAGTCTCTGAACCCGGGAATAGTTTGCTGCGACCAGTCTCTGGCGGCACAATAATCGTATCAACTGGCTCAAGAGATGAGATATACCCGTCTATAACCCGAATGCGATCGGCTACCGACGAAATGTGGTCGAGAATCTTGTTTACGTTGGATAGACCGAACTCTGTTATCGCAGCGTCTTCGAGTGCTCGAGCATTGGGGTAAAGATTGTATGTACGTTGCCTGTAAGAACTCGTAATATCTTCCACCAACTCTATGACTTGATCGAGCGCACCAAGTGCGTAGGTATCAATAGCTTCAAGTTCCAAAGGTGTATCGAGAATAGTTGTTAGCCTACTTCGAAAAGAGGCGCTTTCGTACTCTGGCAAACCGAATTCAGGTGAGTGGTCAAACATACAATTATTATACTATATTTTTGCTTTTTGTCTAGGTTTACCGTGCCTTTAGTTCTCTGCAGTAAAGAAAGTTTGAGCGACTAACTGTAATTAGTTAAGCCGAGTAAAGGTTGAAAATAAAGTAGTATTTTAATTTAAATACTATCTGTAAAAGACGTAAACGGGACTGGATTTGACCCACAGGCGTCAATTTCCATTGGTTAGATTTTTTGGCTTGATGTCCACTTGCCGGCAGGCAGTGCCGGGCAGCGCTACGCTTTTCCGTTTGCTTGAAAAGAAAATACCTGCGGTGCTTTCTTTTCTTTGCTGCACTCTACCGAACCGGTTCGCTTACTGCGAACAATCCGGTTCTCGTCCGGAAACTCAAGAGACCAAACAAAAACCCGCCGAAAAGGCGGGACTTTGTTTGGCTCGGGAGGCCGGACTCGAACCGGCAACCTCGAAGTTAACAGCTTCTTGCTCCACCATTGAGCTACTCCCGAATGTGTAAATTTTTAAGTAAATCGACCGATGTATTTTACCTTTTTGTGAGGTGTTTTGCAACGTAGCTAAAATAACCGTAATAGTTATGGTATAATATCTGCTGTAATACAAAAAGGTAGTTGCATGCACAAACTACTAAAACTTCAACATCACAAACACACCGGTAAAAAACTACATCATCGCCACACCTCATTTAGGGGACTTACGATTGTATTCGCATCAGCATTATTTAGTATTTTTATACTCAATAATAATGTAGCAGCACTAAACTACGATGTTACAGCAAAAGTTTCGGCATCAATCCCAAATCAACCGTCACAAATAACATCACCTGTAAATGGAACTGTGGTAGGTGATTCTAGTCTAGCCATTAGAGGCAAATGTCAGGTTTTGAATACGACAAATTTTGTAATTATAGAACGAGCAGGTCAGTCAATTGGTTCTACTAATTGCCAATCAAATGGTACTTTTAGTTTACGAGTAAATTTATTAAGTGGAATGAACAGCTTAGTTCCACGAAGCTTGAATGTAACTAATGATTACGGACCAAATGGTAGTGCTGTTACAGTGACTTACTCTCCAATAGCAAATGACATCCAAACAAAAACACTTTTTCTAAACTCAAAGCAAAATGGTTTGGTTTTTACTATCAACAAAAAAATGCGTTTGGATTTAAGCTTCGGTGGCGGTGAACAACCATATGAAATCGTAATAAGTTGGGGAGACGGTGACAAAGACAATATTGTCAGTCAAATCGAGGGCACTACGGTTTTGTACCATGAATATTTAAAAAACGAGATATACCAAATTGAAGCAAAATTAATTGATAAATCCGGAAATATTGTAATATTAAATATTGGAGCACTTTCTACCCAGCAAGACCCACCACGGCTTTTTGGTGCAATTCAATCATCGGGTGGTTCGGGAAACAGTAATATTTTGGCAAGATATGCATTAGTTGGCTTAAGCGCTACTGGCTTAACTTTGGCAGGGTTTTGGATATTTACTACGGCTCCATTAAAAGCACCTTGGCTATTGAACACCTGGCGTCGTCACCATTTTCGTTAATCTTTGTCTAGGCCAGTAATTATTATCACATCTGCTTGAAAAGCTTGTTCATTAAGTGGCATAACTCCCGCTTGAGCTGAAATATTCTTTGCTATATGGCTAACCAAATTAAATTTTCGGTTATCGTTAGTGTTGTCGATAACTATGGTGGTTGGAAAATCTTGGCGTTTGGTGAGCAGCGTTGATTGACTTACTTTTGAGGATGGGTAAAGTTGCTTTAATTGGTCGGTGAGAGCCAAGGCCGATTTTTGGTTATTGTTTCCAGCTACTACCTGAATTGTTGTGTCCCTAATCTCGGCCAGTGAAGGGTCAATTGTTAAGGGCCCAACGTCTATTATCCTGTCTATTGAAGGACGGTATAAATAAGCTTTTTTTGCGGTGGGATAAAGAAGTACCTTGTCACCATTTTCGGCTTGAAGTAGAAAGGGGTCTTTTAACGAATTTTTATCGGTTACAGTAACAAGCGTTGGTTCCTCGTCACTAGTTGGCAAAATGACGTGACGCGCAATCTTGGCTTTTATATTGATCATTTCGCTTTGACCTTTGCTAGCATACTTGCTTTTACTGGCCATAAAAACCCACACGATTCCAACAGCTACCGCTAAAAATAAACAACCCAGTAGTAATCTTGTGGGTTTTTTGAAAACTCTCACGCTATCGGTCGGCCTCGACATATTGTTTATTAATTCGAATATTACGAGCCGTAGTAGTAAGAGTCTGTATGCCAGCGCCGGCACGCATGCCAATTGTTGTCCTGGGTAAATTTGTAACTGAAGAACCTTCTCGGGTGGTGCCGTCGGTTAAATTATCTATGCGCCAAAAAATTGTACCACCTTGTGGTGCGACATAAATGTACATGTCATAAACTTTTTGTACCGTAAAGGCCAGTGTAGTATTAATGACATTTTGAGTGGTGTTACCCTTTAATATAAATTGCCAGTTGGCGTCTGCGCGGTTGGTTGAAAATTGAAATCCAGAATAATCCCCGGCAGGGTTATCGGCATTTGTCATACTGGCGATTGTGCCACTGGTAAGCCCAAAGAACAGCCGCGAACCAGTTCCTGCTGCACCATAACTGGCATCTGGGTTTGAAATTCGTGCAACATAAAAATAACCGTTTGAACCAGCACCGCTACCCCTGAACCACATGGTGGCCGATTGGCCGGCTCCGGCTGTATCGTTTGCACTTGCCGCGGTAGCAAAATTTGTGGCGTAACCGTATTGCTCTGTTGCGGTAGGATGAGAAGCCGTAGTATCAACCGTCCAGGTACTACCAATACTGGTTACATTGGTGGCACTTAATGGCAGCTGAACGTGAATAGCTTGTTCAAACAGTCCCGGTTGGTATGAAAACGATACCCCGGATGGTCCGACTTGTTTGAACAAACTGCGTCCGGCCGTTTTTCGGGCAAATAAATAAAGCGTGTCAGCTGCTGGTGTGCCAGGATCGGATGTTTTTGACCCTAGCTGCAGGGCCGAATCCCAATTAGCATCAATTGTTAGGCCGACTTCTGTACCCGCTCCAGGGGTAGTAGGACCTTCTAACTTAATCCCATTTTCACGAACATTAGCAGCAGCACCTGTACCATTAGCGACAATCCTCAAACCGTTCCAGGTACCGGCCGCCGTGCCGCCAGGAGTCAAAGCAACATGCGCACCGCTACCTTCAACAGCAGCGGCACCACCAACATAAGTGATTTCCAGTCCATTCGCTCCGGCCGTAGTAGTAGCTTGGCCACTATTGCTGATGGTTGCCAAATCAACTGTTGGCGCTGCAGTCGCGCTAACATTAAGCGCGCTTCCTGCGGCCAACGAAATTGTCACAGCTTGGCCTGCCGTAGGCACAACTGCTAAACTTCCCGTGTCGTTGACCGTAAAAACTCCAGTTCCGTTATCTTGAACAGCAAAATCTCCGGTACTTGCCAAATTAAGTGTTATGTTACCGCTGCCATTGTTAGTGACTACGAAAGTTGGATTATCGGTGGCGTCTAAAGAGTAGTCAAAAGCTCCAGTATCGCTAATTGTCATAAAACTTGAACCGTTGTCTTGTAATACAAAATCACCCGTTCCAGATAAATTAGTCACTACATTGCTACTACCGGCATTAGTTATTGTGTAACTTGGGTTGTCGGTGGCATCCAGAGTAATAGTAAAGACCCCCGTACCACTAATACTAAATACGTCAGCGCCGGCATCTTGTAACTGTAAAATAGCGGCTGTGCCGGTTTTGTTTATGGCAATACTGGGGTTCGTACTAGATGCATCGGTTTGAATGCCTTGGGCCAGTTGCAGATAGTTCGCAGAATCCAGACCATCCAAAGTGTCACTGTTAAAAGCGTAGGGCGTAGCAGTTAATCGAACCCGTGGCGTCATTTCGGCATCAGCGGCAACCGTTACACCTAAATATAAAGAGTCGCCGTTAAAATCTATTGAGCCAGGTAGGGCAGTGGTGTCACCTAATGAAGTACGAAAAATGCCATCCACCGTAGACACGCTTTTAGATTCAGTCCAAACCGCTGTACCACCAGAGGATACTGTGTAAATACTAAATACCATGGTTCGGCTTGCGTCTGTCACGTTTGTCCCATCAGGATTCGTTAATTTTCCCTGAAAGTTCATTTGGCGGTTAATAGTTGCCTGGGCCGGTTTTGCGGCAATAAGAATAAGCAACAAGAGCGCAATTACCCCCGCACCAATAGCTAACTTACCCCATGAATTTCGCCAAAACATGTACCTATTAATTGTATCAGAGGTAAAGGTTAATGCTCAAGCTTGTTTGTCTTTATTCACAACAATATCGATAATTATTTTGGGATTTTTACTTTTTTTGATTAATTTAGGTCTGTTTTTTCTTTTGGTTACTTTATTAATTTTACGTCTTATCAAAATAGCTAACCAAACCAACAATACTGGGCTAATAATCCAATGCCAAGGTAAATAAAATATTGTAGTAGTAGTAACTTCGTAATCCGCTTGGTCAGCTCGGCGATATTTACTTTCTAGGTTTAGTTTTGCCGGCAACCAGGTGGATTTTTCGGTCGTTAGAGGTGATTGTAATCTCTGAATTCGGCCAGGTTGCAGTGGGATAACTGATTCGTTAATTATACCCCTCTTATATATTTTATTCGATGCCGACAATATTACTGAGCCCCTGACAATCGTCGACACATTACCTTCGTTTTTAAATTCGTATGATACTTGGTTTGGTAGTGAAAAAAGTCGTAAACCACCCTTTGGCGCCTGAACAATACTAAGTCTTCGCACCGCACCAGCTTCTTTAATTAAATAGATCAATACGCTTATCGATGAATCAAAATTAATCGATCCACTTCCAGCCGCTTGCTGACTAAGTAAGATCGAGAAATAGTGCCCACCTGGTGCTAGCTGCATGTTATCGTTTAAGCTAAAATTTAAGCTTTGTTTTTGCTTGCTACCAAGTTGTAAGTTTAGGTTTTCAAAAGTAAAAACTTTGTTCAATAGAGGAGTATCAAATAATGCAGGTAAAAATTTTCCGTTCTGCTCTTCGGCAGCCCTTACCTTAATGGCAAGATTTATCTGCGTTGAATAGTTGTTTGTGACGTCTATGGAATACTTTTTTGACTCGCCAGAACTAGGTATACCTAACTCGAGATAGGCAGGTGCAACAGTAAGCCCATCCTTAGGCAGGGAAGATTTATTTGTTTGAGCAAACGAGGCTGAAGAGGCACAAATCGCAAATATTAATGCCAGAACAATGCTAGTCCGTAAGTTTTGTATCATTTTCATTATTTTTCGACTTTGTTCGACGTAGTTTTATGGGTTTAAGGCTTCTCTTTAAAATAGTTGTGGCCCCAACAACCAAAACCAAAAATATTAATACAAATGTGGTCAATAGTTTCCACGGCAGTATCCAAAAGCTTACCTCTGACTCAAGTGGAATGTCTCTTTGGCCGTCGTTATATACTGCTACTAATATTGCAGTGTACTTTCCGAATCTAAAATTTTGGACTTTTGACCAATCCCATTTTAGAACATTTGTCTCTGGTACGTTATCGGCAGGTTTGTGTTTTTGATACACAGGGAAGCCGTCGGACCAACCTACATTAAGGGTACGGTTTGTGTTAGGTAAAATATACCCCCCTGGCTCGTTTAAGGTAAGCAAACTTATAGGTTCAGAGCTGTTTGACGACCTTTGGATGTAAATATTTCCGAAAGGTTGAACAATACTATTGCCGGTGTTTTTTATTTTTACCTGAAAATCTGCCGGTAAATATTCGTAAACTCTTTTTTGACTACTAAACTCTATGACTTCAATTTTTCTGGTAGCCCCCGGTTTGTCGATACTAACAAGTGTAAAAACTGCCACGGTTCCTTTTATGCGATTTCCGTCAAGATTTGCGGCTTGGGGCTCTTGCTGACGACTTACAGTTATAATAAATGAATAACTAAAGCCGACGTCACCAGGCGTACTAATCATTACTTTTTGAGTAAAAACTTTTCCGGCCTGAATTTCGAACGTAGGATGTTCAAAACCAACCCAAGATGAAACATCTGCAGGAATATCGTCCGTTAACTGAACCTCACCGCTTTCACTTATTTTGAACTTACGAAGCTCCATTTTAAGTGATTCGGTAGTGGTTGCGTTATTTTTTATCTGTAAATCCAGGTTTTTTTGTTCACCGGGACGTACCGAAACTACCAATGGTGAAGGACTAATTTGTAAGGAAAACTCTCCGTTATCGGGCTGGGCAAGTGCTCTTATGAAAAATAGCGGAGCAAGCGCACTTAATAAAGCCAATCCTACTGATGTGTGTTTTTTTGCACCTCTAAACATCTGTAATTTTTAGTATAACAGAGTAAACGAACGGGCTTTAGAAAAGCCCAGCGCCAACAACAGTGATTGTGTCAGTGTAATCTGTTGCTGCTGGTGTGATCACGCTTATAGCAACATTGTTGGTCATGGTCAGTACAGCAGTGTTAGCAGTACCGTTTGATGTTGCCAATGTCCGAAGCGACGTATCAAGTCCGCCACCTTGGGATGCGCCGCCAACAAAGGCTGCAGCTACTGTGATTGTGCCTGTGCCGCCAACCTGTGATTGCGTAACCCCAGTGTTATAGCCTTCCGTTCCAGCCGATAGGGTACTGTTAGTACCTGGAGTTGTTGAAGCAATTGTCGAAGACGCGCTAGCTGAATTTAGTCCTGTGTTACTGTCTTTTGCCCAGACTAACCAACCATTTTTAGCGTTTGTGTTTACTGTAGCCGTTCTAGGTGTAGGGCTTGATGTTACCGAACCGCTGCTAAGCGAGCCAATTGAGTCTGTGTTACCACTGAGTGCAAAGCTAAAAGTTTGTGGCACTGTTGCTGTAACAACAATTTGATCGTCAGCAATGCTTGCTGTCGAATAATTGCCAGTGTCAATTGTGGTTGGTCCACTATCACGAGTAGTGACTGTCCCGCCATTACTACTTGTGGCCGAACCTTTAACGGAAAGAGCAGCTGTGTTTGTCCAGTTAAAACAGTATAGGGTACCAACAGTCATGTCAGTACTAGGGAAAGTGACAACTTGCCCAGCTGCTGCGGTTGCGGTAGCGATACCAGGCCAGGCCGATGCGCCACTTGGCCATGCTAGGTTGGTAGTGCTTACAGTCCAGTTACTAGTAGTAGTGCTGACTGTATAACCAGTTGGGAAGGTTACCTGAACGTCATTTTCGGTTGCTGTACTTGTGGGGTTGGCACAAACTGTTCCAGTTGTGGCCGTACTAATCTTCATTCGGTCAAAGCGCACTAACGTGCGAGTCAGCGTAGCCGCCTTTGCTCTGTTAAGCAAAATTGCAGGTGCTATTATTGCCAAGATTATTGCGATTATTATATATATGTTTGTTTTTTTACCTAGTAACGCTGGCATAGAACCTCCGATGTTCAGTTTATGCGTTAATACCTCGAATTACAGTATGCATGAGCGCTTTAAGATTGGCAAGATTTTTTTAAAAACTCATTGCAGCAACTAGGCTTATAGTGTCGGTGTAATCGCTTGCGGCCAGCGAATCGCCCGATGATTTGGCTTTAAATCTAATTGTTGCGTCGCCGGTCGTAACGGCTGCGGGAGTGTTTAATATATCGTCGAAGTTTGCACTAAGCACACCCACGTTATTCGACGACCCATCGTATGGGCTAAGCGAACTAAATGGACCTCCGGACGATTGAGTTACTGAAACAACCTGCGCACCATAACCACTTTCGGCAGCAGTAAGATCAGCCGTAGCAGAAGCTATAGTGTAACTTTCTGATGCAGAAAGTAGTCCTGTGTTCAGGCCTTTAATATAAACTGCGCCGCCAAGTAGGGCGTTAGTAGTAAGCCCAATCAAGGCATCGGCATCAGCGCTAACCACACTGCCGGCAACTAATGATGAAAAGTTGGCCGCAAATGGCGGAGTGCCGGTGAGGCTAGTAGTGACGCTGAAAGTTAAAGTTGGCAGCACCGTAGCCGCATTGGCAGTTGGGCTGTAAGGAGTTTCGCTAAAATCACCCTGAAAAGCTCGAACTTTTACGGTATAGGTTGTGTTAGCGCTCAGATCATTCACCCAAACACCACTGGCTCCACCCCAAGACGCATAAGTTCGATAATCGGCCAGTATTAATGTCGTACCTATTGTACTATCGGCCTTTACAAAATTGGTTGTGGATACAAATCCGTCAGGACTTATGGCAACAGCATAAAGTGTGTCACTGGTGTTACCATTTGTATTTATAACAATCCTCAACCGTCGATATTCGCTACTTGGGTTTGTAAATGTTGGGGCGGAAGTGACTTTAGCTTCTTGGGTCGTTTTTTGGCCAGATTTTAGGGTAAAGTTTGTAGATGTAGCATCACTGCCGTTTTGGGTTCCAACTGTGCTATTTAAATTAAAGTTTGTACTACCGGTAGAGTCGCCACCCCCACCAAAATCATAAGCTTTTAGGGTAAAGTTCGTAGATGTAGGATTACTAGCGAATAGCAACATCGCTGATCCTACAAGACCGTTAATAATTACACCCCACATG
>JBBTTS010000018.1:0-5845 GCA_038064135.1 Patescibacteria group bacterium
AATATAGCACAGTTTCATGGAAAAAAGCTCCTCGAGGACATTGGCTCCCAACCGTATCGACAATTGGGATTCATCAGCGTGGCTACTCGGCAATTGGATGGCAATGTGGTGCTAATTTCTCAATCTGTCGACAATAGTAATGAGGAGGCGTTCTTAGCGGTCGAACTAGCGGTCGAAAACGGCGTAACCAACATTGATGTGCTGCTCAATGTCTATGATGAGGTGCTAGGAGTCAAGCTTGGCAAGCACTGTCGGGCCGGCCGGTTACCGCATCAACAACACGAGGATGCATGGCGTTTGCTGCAAGATAACCAGCAACTAGCCGAGTATTTGTATGTAGAGATAGAAAGATTAGCTATGAGTCCGATGCCACGGAATGAGCTTCTCGATGCCAAAAAACGATTAACTTACGGTGTGTGGGCGGCGTTCAAAAAACGGTTGGACGCTTCGGTGTTGGGTGCCGCGGACAGCCAGCATGCTTTGGTTCGTGACAACTCCTATAGCCCGTATATCCACGAACAATTGCAGCGTGAAGTACTTGGGGCGTTTGAAGACGCGAGTGCAAAGGGCGAGGTGCTGCTTGCTTGCGGTGGCTCGATAGGGGGTGGAATAATGGATGCTAACGCAAATGATGTGCGCGATATGATTTTTGGCTCAGACAGGCGCAAAGAACGCACTGAAGTCATGAAATGTGTACATTGTCCGCTATGTAAACGCTCCGGTGTTGATGCTACCATAAAATATGCAAGTGACCATAAAACCATAACATGCAGTAAGTGCAAACAAAGTAAGAGCTATAAAAGATGAATAATATTGATAATGTCTACCAAGAAATGATAAAGCAAAAATCACCAGAATTTTTCTGTGACAATTGTGGGTACTATCCAATCATACCTATGCACGGACATTTTGTGTGCCCAGAATGTAAAATGCCCACAAAATGCTGCGAAGGAATCCCCGCCGATGTTTGATAATATTATTGGGAAAAGAGCAGCCCAAGCAAAAATCGCATTTTTCGCATGGCGCGATGAGAAAAACCGTCAGGTTTGTCTCATTAGGCGAAGCCGCAAATGCTGCGAAGGAATCCCCGCCGAGTGAAGAAAGTTGGGATTTTCAGCGGGTCGTTTGACCCAGTTCATGAAGGACATCTTGCCTTCGCCCTACAAGCTTCCAAGAGGTGTAATTTAAATAAAATTTACTTTATGGTAGAACCTTCGCCGCGGCGAAAGCAGGGCGTACGGGCCTTAGAACACCGCGAAAAAATGGTGGCGTTGGCAACAGCTGGGCATAAAATTTTGGGCCAAATAATGTTGGGGCATGATCGTTTCACGGTGGAATTAACTTTACCAAATTTACTGAGTCGATTTAAGGGCTCGGAGCTTTATTTTTTGATGGGTGACGATGTTTTTAGACATCTGCCACAGTGGGGTAATTTGCAAACATTGGTGGAGCAGGTAAGTTTTATTGTAGGTTCTCGCACGGCTAATCATCTGCAACTAAAACAACAGCAAGAATTAATTTTCCAAATCACTGGACTAAAATCACGAGTTAAAATATTAACAACCGATCAACATCATTTATCTTCTAGTGCTGTGCGGGCTAATTTACGGCGTGGTCGGCTGGAGGGAATTAGCCATCCTGTAAAAGATTATATTTTGCGCCAGGGACTTTATCAGTCTACCGGCATATCGAAATGAGTTTGTAGATATTCCAAATGCTTTTGACGATATTTTTTGAACTCGCTCTTTTTAAGGCCATTACGGCGAATGAATGAGCCAATTTTTTCGCTACCAATGTAGTGTGGCATAACCACATAGCTGGCACCTAGTTCGTAGAGTTCGGCGGCTTCGTTAAAAGTTTCGGCATGCACAATTACCACGGCACTGGGGTTAATTTCTTCCAAAAGTTTTACCAAGAATATATTGCTTTCATGGTCGCTAATGGTCGACACGATCAATCTGGCGCGGTCTAGGCCGGCTTCTTCTAGTAACTCGATATCAGTAGCGTCTCCGTATAAATATGGTAGTTTTCGGTGTTCGAGCATGTCGATAACTTCTGGATCATAATCAATTACTACAAATTTTTTCTTTAGGCTCAAGAATACTCGCAAGAATTCATGTCCACCTTTTTGGTAACCAAATAAAACCAATTCGTAGTGATGTTTACTCTCGCGTTCAAAATGGCTTTTGCGTTGTTCAAACATACTCAACGCCTGCTCTAAAACTACAAAAATTTTGTCGGCATAAATTATCAGGTAACTAGAAATAGCGATCGAGACTATTGCCACCATGGTAATGATTGCTACCAAGTTATCCGAGACTAACCCTTGTTTGTTACCTAAAATTACAAAAACCAGTGAAAATTCACTAACCTGAGCTAGAGCTACTGCCGTTTTAAAGCTCGTTCGCTTGGTGTAGCCCATAAGTCCCATTATTGTAAGTACCACGAACGGTTTAAAGATCACAACAATTACACTCGACAGTATGATTGCTGGCAAGAGTTGCGAAAAATTATCAAATGCAATACCGGTACCTAGCGAGATAAAGAATACTACGATAAAGAAATCTCTCAAGGGGCGTAGTCGTGCGCTAATTTCCTGAGTGTAAGGTAAGCCGGCTAGAGCTACTCCGGCCAAAAGTGCACCGATTTCCAAACTAAAACCAACACTTTCGAAAAGCGCTGCGCTACCAAATCCCCAGCCGATCGCAAACAAAAACAACAGCTCTTGGCTACCGGCAATAAGTTTACTCATTTTCGGTAATACTGTGGTGCCAATTATTAACATTGGAACTGCTATCAAAGATCCTTTTAACGCCAGAGCACCTAAGCTTGCCGGCGAAAACCCACCCTCGGAATTAGATGTAACAAACAATAGCGCAATCGTAGCTAGTACGTCCTGAACAATCAAAAGACCAATTACAATTTTACCGTACAATCTAGATTGTTCTTTTTTATCACTTAGAAGTTTCAAAATGATAATTGTGCTACTAAACGCCAGGGCGATGCCCAAAAATAACGATTCCATTCGGTTTAAGCCCAAAATAATACCGCCACCCCAAGCGAAAGCGGCAGTAATAAATACTTGCAGCAAACCTCCGAATGCTGCGACTCGACCAACTTCACGAATAACCCGTGGGTTTAAGCCTAGCCCGATAATAAATAACAGTAGGGCAATACCAATACTCGAGAATATCCCGATAGTTTCGGCAGACTTAACCAAATGCAACACCGAGGGCCCAACAATAATACCGGTTATAATGTGGCCGATAATAAGCGGTTGACGAATACTTCGCATAACAAGCGCAATACCAGCGCCAATGGCGATAATAATACTTAATTCGGCAAAAATAGATTCATGCATATGTTTTTTGTGCTATGGTTAATTATAGAGTAATTATTGGAATTTCGCTTATGCTTTTAAATCCATTTTCAGGCTTTAGCCTAGACTTATCTCACGAAGAAAACGTCCAAAAGCGCGTTTCGCAGTTAAAAACTTTCAAAGCCAAAGCAGATGCCAAGCGCACGCCAGCCGAAAAATTTGCCGATTTTTTAACTACTAAATTTGGTTCGGTGGTATTTTTAGGGCTGAATGCAACATGGTTCATTATTTGGATTTTAATTAACACCAGCAAATTACCTATTATTGATCCATTCGACCCTTATCCTTTTGGATTTTTAACTATGGTAGTGTCGCTTGAGGCAATTTTTTTGGCAATAATTGTGCTTATTTCGCAAAACCGAGAAGCTCGAATTGGTGAACTACGCGAAGAAATCGAACTGCAAGTTAGCACAATTGCCGAGGGCGAACTTACTAAACTTATCAATTTGATGGTTGCCTTAATGGAAAAAGAGGGCGTCAAGATAGATGACCCAGAACTTCGTAAAATGCTCAAGCCAGTAGACCAACCCAAGCTCGAAAAACAGCTTGAAAATGAACTAACTCAAAAACCTTCTTGACAATTTAAACTGCTTATGCAAAAATGCGGTTACTTCAGGCGGTAAATAGCCGCATTGAAAGACAAAAAACAACAAAAAGACTTTGAAAACTGGAATGTGAGCTAGTTTTCATTTGTCGGGAGCGAAAAAAGGTGTATGGTACTGGTTAAAATTAAAATTCAAAATACAAGGGGTATTCGCGTGGAAGTACGTGTTAAGCGCCCAAAGTGGCAACAATTCATAACCTATTAAAACCAATGCATCACACTGGCCTGTTCATCTGCGCAACAGATAACACCTCCAGTGCTTTTTGGTTGCTGCGGTGTTGTCAGCTACGGTATTCACTCACCGTACTTCGTGTACGGCTCGCTCCATGCCGCACTGCCGCCTAGCAGCAACTCAAAAATGCATTGGTCTTAATCTCATTTCGCTTTGATTTCTCCTTGCATATCGCTCAAATATGAGGCTTTGCTATCCAAATATAACAGTACTATTACAAATCTGCTGGCGGGCTGTTTGGGTCGGTAGTGGCGGCTTCGTCAATGAGTTTACTAAAATCTTCGACGCCACGAGGGTTTTCTTCGAGCCTTTTGCCATTTAGCACAAATGTTGGCGTGCCATTGGCTCCAGCTTTTTTGCCTTCTTCGATGTCAGCATTTATCACGGCATTTGTCTCGGCACTAGCCACATCCAGTCTATAATTATCCATATCTAATTTCAGCTGTTGGGCATAACCTTCGAAAATACTAGCAGGACTAGTAGATGATTTCCAGTTTTGTTGCTGTAAATATAGGGCGTCATGCATCTCGAAAAACCTACCTTGCTTGCCAGCAGCTTCGGCAGCTCGGTGAGCGGCCATAGCATTGGGGTGAATGTTAACTAGTGGAAAGTGTCGAAACTGAAAAGTGATGTCGTCACCGTATTTTTTCTTTAATTCTTGAATAATTGGGAAATACTGTCCACAGGCTGGGCATTCGAAGTCGCCATATTCGATCAGTGTAACTTTTTTGTTGCCGGCGCCAACTATGTGGCTGGAGGGCGAAACATTACTCGTAGAAGTTGTTTTGGCATCTTTCTTGTTTATAAAAACCAGCCCACCAAAAAGGGCTATTCCGGCGACGATAATCCATAAAAATCGGTTATTCAAGGTATTTTTCCTCCAAAATTTCTAATTTTACAGCTCTAGCATACCACAACTAGCCGTATCTAACTTTGCGCAGGCAAGCTGGGCGATGTACCATATTAACATGAGCGTTTGGCCATATGTCCTGGTTACCATTAGTTTGATGTTCTTAATCAGTCTGTATCAAGCCTACACCGTCACACCTTATAAAGAACTGAAACGCCGAGCCCGATCTGGGGATGAACTTGCCAAAGCTTTATATCGTGTAGCAGGTTACGGTGTAAGTATCAGATATTTGTTTTTAACCTTAATAGGCATAAACACAGCCTTACTTTTCGCGATGCTATCTACGGCCACACCGGTATGGGTAAACGTAATTATAATGAGTATAATTTTATGGATTGGTATTGCCTGGTTGCCATCAACCCATGTGACAAGGCTGGCTACATTGATAGCTGGTAAGCTGGCACCTATCATTTCCAAAATTGCAGCATGGCTTCACCACCACCAAACAACACCGGAAATACCTTTTGAAAGCGGCTGTTCACCAGATCAAAGGTTTCTTTAAATCGTTTAGCACAGATTTTATTAATACGATCAATCACTTTACGAAGTTGCTCTTTGGCCTCAGTTAAATCGTTATGCTGTTGATTCAAGAACGCATAACGCTCTTGAGTTTCAGAGAACTCCGTGATGGCCGATAAATTGACCTCGCCGATCTTAGCAAGCTTGTCTCTGAGATCTTTCAACTCAAGATCCGAGGCTTCTGGATTGCCTTCGCGATCT
>JBBTTS010000019.1:0-14189 GCA_038064135.1 Patescibacteria group bacterium
TTTCTTCGGGTTCGATCAAATTCACAGCACCATCGGGGCTGAATTCGACGTCATCAACTTTTTTGCCTACCGTTACTCCAGATGTTTATCGGGCCGCAGCACTGTTTCAGCCATTTATTGAGACAGGCGTTTGGACGTTGCAAATTACCGTAGTTGACCACGCTGGAAATGTTCGGCTGTTCGATACGACAGATTTAGCTAACGCAGGTTTCACGTCAACAGTATTAGTAACTGGCTCACAAGACACTACACCTATTACGGTAGGACTACTTGAGTTTGTGCCTCAAGACGAAAATGCTTTTCCTGTACCAATTGGCGGGGCATCATTTGTGGTTCGCGGATTCGTAAGCGATAATTTGGCTGGAATTGCTGAAGTTAATCTTGTATATCGCTCACAGACATCAAGCCAAGTAGCAAACTTCAATGCAAATTATGGTGGCGATCCAAATATTTCTGAATGGCGATTTTATGTACATACACCGCCATATGCTGCTGAGGGGCTTTGGCTACCCGAGCTTGTAACCCTAGATAATGCAGGTACTCAAAAAACCTATTCACATGCCGAATTAGTCGCTCTTGGATATGACATGAGTGTGAATATTGGTCAGAATATTACCGAAAATACTACTAATGGCGGAAGTGTTACAACCGACACAGGCGGAACAGGCGCAACAACAACAGTACCTGTCCAAACAACTGTCCAAACACCGACAGCCGGCGATGTTTCGATTACCAGAATAGACACTGCCGATCCAAATGTAGAATTTGGTGGCTATAGTTTCTTTGCCGAACAATTTAACATAACCGCTCCACTCGCTTCTACTACTGCACCACTTGTTCTGACATTTACGGTTGACCAATCAAAACTAGGTGGATTAGCGGCCGCTGATGTTGAAGTATTTCGAGATGGTTTAGTAGTCGCAGATTGCTTGGTTGCAACTGAAGCAAATCCTGATCCATGCGTTGTTAGCCGAACTACAGTGGCGGCCGGCGATGTTCAGATCGTTGTTAACACCTCGCACGCCAGTGTTTGGTCATTGGGTCATCAGATAAGCACACCTACCTTTCAGTTCGAAAAATGGAAAAAGCCCTTCAAGTCAGCTCCACAATTAAACGAGTCTGAAGGTGGAGAAGCGATTGCAGTCAAGTTTAGTATGGGTGGAGATTTTGGACTCGGCATATTAGCCCAAGGCTTTCCAATGTCTCAGCAAATAGACTGTAACACTCGAGAAGTTATGGGAGATGCAACGCCTACCGTAAGCACGAACCATAATCAAGGGTTAACGTATGGCGGCGGAGACAACGGATTTTACAAATACAAATGGAAGACAATGAAAAAATGGAAAAACACCTGTAGGCAGTTCATGTTGACATTTACTACAGGCGAAACACAAGTACTAATGTTTCGATTCGAACATTAGAAATTAACACAACAGCGGTGTAATACGTATTTCGTACACCGCTGTTTTAGTTGTCGTGAGTTGTTTTTAATACTGATCACTACAAGATAAGCCGCTTTATTTTAAAAAAATCTGTGTGTAAATATGCAAACAAGAATGCTTGTGGTGTCCCTGCCGCGATTCGAACGCAGATCTACACCTTAGGACGGAGTTGTTCTATCCATTGAACTACAGGGACGCGCCCCTTAGTATATCGAAAAACGCTTGAACCTTACACCTATAAGCTATAACCTTAAGTTATATGCCTTACAAATATTTCGCCGACCAAATGGATGATGAAGAAGTTTTGTTTGTATTTCGCAAGCATCCAGTTGTTATGCGCAAGGGTTTGGTTTTAGCTATGACTGCGCCACTTTTGGGCGTTATTCCAGCAGCAATTAAGCCAGAACTGGGCTTTGGTTGGTTCTTTGGTGGCCTGGGTATTGGTATTGCCGTTGGCATGCTGCTGATGTTTCCGGCTTGGATTAGTTGGTATTACACCATGTTTATTGTTACCGACCAACGATTTATTCAAATGAGTCAAAAAGGAATGTTTAACCGAAGTCTGGTAGATATTGCCCTTAGCCAAGTGCAGATGGTTAACTACGAAGTGGCTGGAATGCAAGAAACTCTGCTAGGATTTGGTACAATAATGATGCAAACCTACATGGGAGACCTCGTAATACACGATGTTTCACACCCAGCCAAGACTCAAAAGAAGTTACTAAGCATCTTGCGAGATCGGGGAATTATATCCACGGCATACCCTGGACAATCGGGTTCGCAAAACAATAATGAAGCAGAAGATTAAAAAAGTTTTTCGTCGTAATAAGGGTGGTAGCGGCGAAGGTGCGGATGTACCGCGCATTACAAACGACACCGTAGCCGAGCATCGCGAGGCGGTTCTTGGTGGCGCACGCAAATATATTTACCCCTTGCAACACAGTAAGCACCGCATTGTGATTATTTCTGGCACGATTTTTGTGGTAGCAGTTATTTTCTTTTTTACATACACATTACTTGCGTTATATCGCTTTCAGGGAAGTTCAACGTTTTTGTATCGAGTTACTCAAGTAATTCCATTCCCGGTTTCTCGAATTGATGACAATTTTGTGGCTTACGAAAATTATTTATTCGAGCTTCGTCGCTACGTTCATTATTACGAATCACAACTAAAAACCGATTTTAATGACCCGGCTAACAAGGGTCAGCTAGACGATTTCAAAAAACGCGCCATGGAGCGAATAACTAATAATTATTATGTAAATGAACTTGCAAAACAACACAACGTAACTGTTAGCGATCGTGAAGTGAATGAACAAATTACCATTTCGCGCAGCCAAAATCGATTAGGTAACAGCGATAAAGTGTTCGAAGATGTGTTAAAAGATTATTGGGGTTGGTCGGTTAACGATTTTAAAAGAAGCTTGCGAGCAGAACTTTTAACCCAAAAATTAGTCGCAAAGCTAGATACTCAAACTCAAATACGGGCCGAATCAGCTTTAGCCGAACTAAAGGACGGTGCAGACTTTGCGGCCATGGCCAAAAAATATTCCGACGAAAAAGAAACCAAAGAGCAGGGTGGTGAATACGGCGTACCAATAGATAAAACCACCAGGTCTGTCTCGGCACTAGTAACAGACACTTTATTCCAATTAAAATCGGGTCAGCATTCTGAAATTATAAATACTGGGTATAGCTTGGAAATTGTTAAAAACATTGAAGTTAACGGTACAAAAATTCGTGCAGCACATCTTGTATTTAACTACAAAGATATTAGCGAATATATTAAAGAAATCAGCGAACAAAATAAATCCAAAAATTATATAAAAGTATAAAAAAATATCATAAAAGATATAAATATTCAAAATTTAATATTTAAAATTTTCAATAATTTGTAATTTAAACTCCGGGTGGGTATATTAAAACCTTGCTTTATTAAATTTAGTGAAAGGATTAATAATGTCTTACAGAATAGTAAGAATTCACAATGGCGAAAATATGGATTCAACAATAATTGGTTTTAGCGCCAGCGCAACATACGCTCCAGATAAACCAGCTTTTTCTCAGTTTATGATAAGTCGTGGCTATCATTGGGAGTATAGAGACAGGCTTGCCGGTGGGGTATCTCTGAGGTATGTGGAAGTTAATCCACCACTAAGCGAGTAAGATATAAAAGATTTTGGAAAGTTGTTTGTAGGTGGCTATATTGGGGAAAGTGAATACATAAGTCCAATAGTAGACTCTTACCACGATGGAACTTTAGTATTAGATAATAGGGGTGACTAAGCAGTCAAGGAATTTGGCGGTGGTAAATTAATTGTCAAGGGCTAAAAACTGAAGGTCAATGATGGTTACGCTACCAATAGAAAAAGCCCCAGACTACAGCCTGAGGCTTTTTGTTTGGCGGGCTCGACCGGGATTGAACCGGCGATCTCCTCCGTGACAGGGAGGCGTGATAACCACTTCACTACGAGCCCTCGTCGGAACCGAAGTTCTGGACAATAGTCATGAAATGACAAAATGGAGTTTATCATTTACAGGGGTTAAAAGCAACCAACTCTCTTATATTCTATTATAGAACATTGCAAAAATAGCAAAAATATGCTAATGTTTATATGTTGCATTAACCTGTTTCTCAGGCATTAAAACAAAAATAAAAAATATGCTCGTAAATTATCCCTTACTTTATCTTCATGGTTGGCGACCAGACCCAATCCTTGCTTTGCGTGGCTGGAATTTGCGCCATAATCACAAAATCCGATTCATTGGTGCTGCTTTAGGTGTTAGTTTTTTTGTTTTTGCTTTGGTAAATAGCGTAATTTTTGTGATTGAACGAGGTCGAATGCCACTGATGACCCGCATTAACGGTCAAAATGTTGGCTTAAAACGTGAATCAGTTGTTCGGCAAAAACTACATTTTAATTTCGAGCAACAGGCAATTACGCTTGGCTTGCCAGGTGAAAGTCGTGCGTTAAACGCAAAAGAAAGTGGTATTTTGTTACAGATCGATCAAACCATAAACATGGCTCGTGCAACGACTGGTTGGCGCCGATTGCCAGTAATCAACCTATTTAGTAATTTTAATAGCTCGATAACACCGGTCTATAGCGTAAACCAGCAGCAACTAAGCTCTGTTTTGGCATCGGTTATTACCGCTGAACAAAAAAATCCTACCGACGCTAGATTAGTTGTTCCAATTGAAAATGCTGAAGAAATATTTGTATCACCAGCCCAAAACGGCTACGTTTTAAGTGCTAAAGTTGCCGCTGATCAGGTCACCAATAGCGTAACCGTAAATAGCGAATTTGTAGTCGAAGTTAATAAAGAAGTTTTATATCCAAATATCAAAACGGTAGATTTACAGCAAAATATTCCAAAAGCTAAAGAGTTAGCGAAAGCTAAAATCAACTTAAAAACCCAAAATAAACAAACTTATTTGCCGGATAACGTAATCAGAAGTTTGATGACAGTAAGAGCTGAAAATAACAAACCAAAAATTAGCCTCGACAGACCAAAGTTAATCGAACAGCTTAAAGCAATATCCGGTACGTTTTATGTTGCCCCGGTTGCTACCACAATTACTTTGTTAGACGGTGATGTTAGTAGCACGACTGCGGGAGTGGCAGGGCAAACACTGGACACCGAAAAAACTGCCGATGCCATAATCGTAGCTTTCGAGTCAGAAGCTTTTGAAGTCAACGCTAATCTAAGCGACATAACTTCACCAAAAGTTTATAAGCGTACTTACTCAAACTCTAACCAGGGACTATATAAATTAATCGAGGATTTTGCCAAAAGTCACGGCGGTAGTTACAAAGTTGCGGTAGTGGAGTTAAAAGACGGTGTTGGGCCTACACGCTCGGCCTTTTATGCAGCAGATGATCAGATAATTACTGCCAGCACCTTTAAAGTCTTTGTAGCTTACGTTGCATTATTAAAAATCGAACAAGGACTTTACACACTTCAAACGCCAACATCACAGGGTACAATTGACCATTGTATTCATCAAATGTTGATACCTTCAGATGATGATTGCGCTTTGGCCTTGCAGCACTTGATTGGTTGGAGCGAGATTGACCGTGTTTTAGCGGCTGCAGGTTTTACATCTACAGATTTAAATAATTCAACCGGCGGCGACAAAGTCAGTACTGCTCGAGATGAAATGTTGCTGTTAACTAAACTTTATAACGGTGAGCTTTTAAATAAATCATCCGTTGATTACTTGTTTAGCATTATGGACGACCAAGTGTATCGAAGCGGAATCATTGCCGGTAGCCGAGGTGCTCAGACACCAAGTAAAGTTGGAATTTTGTATGGTTTAAGACACGATATTGGCATTGTCTATTCACTAAGGGCAACTTATGCCTTAGTGGTTTTGACTAATAATGCCGGTGGCAACTTTACTAATATTAAACTTTTAAGTGAGCAAATTTACGATTTTTATAATCGTTAGTTCTGCTATAATTACCCCTGATTTCGCCACCTTAGCTCAGTTGGCTAGAGCATCGCTTTCGTAAAGCGGGGGTCATCGGTTCGAATCCGATAGGTGGCTCCAGAAGATCACGCTTTTAAAGATAATTAAGAGAGCGGGTATCGTATAACGGCTATTATGTATCCTTCCCAAGGATAAAACGCGGGTTCGACTCCCGCCACCCGCACCATTTTAAATATTTCGCGCTATACTAGAAAGAAGTCTTTATGAACAAAAGTTTTTTTCACGACCGAATTGTACTGCTTTTGCTCAGTATCAACGCTTTTTTATTGGTTGCTTTAACGGTTTTTGTAGTACTACGAATCAGTGGCGATGCCTCAAATTATATTGTCGAATTTCGTGCAAATCGAGTACTTAGCAATTTTCGGACCGGTAATGTTTGGTCTATTGTCAGCTTTATAATTTTTGGATTTTTCGTTGCTGTGTTTAATACTATTTTGGCCAAAAAATCCTATCATATTAAACGCCATTTTTCGATTTCAATTTTGGCAATGACTTCTCTTTTATTGGGGGCTTCATTGATAGTTAGCAACGCCTTACTTATTTTGCGATAAATATGTCCAACCTAGAAATTCCACTCCCGAATAAACGCGACAAAAAGTATCGTTTTTTTGAGGTTTTACCAGGACTTTTAAGTTGGAGTATTTTATTGCTACCGGTAGTACTCAGCCAACTAAACGCGCGTTTGACGGTATTTTTTATCATCGCCTACTTACTGCTTTGGTTTGCTAAGTCAATCGGTCTGCAAATGCGCGCTATACAGGGTTACCGACTTTTAAAAATGCACGAAAAATTGCCTTGGGCCGAGATGTTACAAGATATTGCAAACGGCAATGCCCACAAATCTGGCAAAAAATTACCATCTTGGCATTACGACAACATCATTAGGCGTCAAAATTTACCAAAACCACTAGATGTAAATAATCTTAAGCACGCAGTAATTATCGCCGGCTACAAAGAGGCAAATGAAGTTATAGAACCAACAATATTATCTGTATTAAATTCGAACTTTAATATGCAAAATGTGATTTTGGTTTTGGCCTACGAAGAACGAGGCGGAGAAGACATGCATCAAAGAATGCAAGCATTGGCTAGAAAATATTCGTCTCAATTTAGTCACGTAATGGCAGTTATGCACCCCGATGGTATTGCCGATGAAGTAAGAGGCAAGGGAGGCAACATTACATATGCTGGCCGTCAGCTTCAAATATATCTCGAGGGGCAGAGAATTGATCCAAGTTGCGTAATTGTAACTACGCTAGATTCCGACAACCGTCCGGATAAAAATTATCTAAATTGCTTAACTTACTTGTATTCGCTTTGTGATGATCCACGCTACGTGTCTTTTCAGCCTGTACCAATGTACACAAATAACATATGGGATGCGCCGGCGCCGATGCGAGTTATTGCTACCGGTAATTCTTTTTGGATGATTGTACAGGGTCTCAGAACCCATTCTTTGCGCAATTTTTCGGCTCATGCTCAAGGTATGAAGGCCTTAATTGATACAGATTTTTGGAGTGTAAGGACAATTGTTGAAGATGGCCATCAGTTTTGGCGAACTTATTTCCGATACGACGGCAAACACGAAGTTTACCCGATATTTTTACCTATCTACCAAGATGCAGTTTTGTCGAACACTTATGTTAAAACTCTTAAAGCTCAGTTTGCACAGCTTCAGAGGTGGGCCTGGGGTGCTTCAGATGTGGCTTATGTAGCCCAAAAAGGCTTTTTTAGCCCGAATAAAATTCCAAAAATTAAGGTATTTTTGAAGTTTATTAGGCTTTTGGAAGGCCATGTCAGCTGGGCCACGGCTCCCTTAATTTTGGCATTTGCGGCATTTGTACCACTATTGCTTCACCCCAAGGACTATGCTGCTAACCAACTACCGATTATTGCCAGTAGGGTTCAGACTATTGCGCTTGCCGGTATTTTTGTGACTCTATTCTTCAGTATAAAGACCTTGCCGCCTAAACCGGCTCGATACAAGGCCCACAGGTCGTTGCTTATGCTTCTGCAATGGGTGTACCTACCGGTTACAACTATTGTGTATAGTTCGTTTTCAGCTTTGTATTCGCAAACCAGACTAATGATAGGCAAGTATATTGGCAGTTTCGTTGTTACCGATAAAGCGGTTGTTACCGAAGATAAAAAAGTAATTATGTAGTGTTGTATGCTCTATAGTGGGCTGCGGCGTGTGTATCAAAACGATCTAGGACCTCTAGGGTCGCGTCAAAAATTATCTCTGCTTCAATTATAGAAGCGTTTGATTTAATCAGTACTTTGTTAAGTATCGTGTCTGTGAGGCTTGTAGCGTCACTTTGAGCCGCTTCTCGGTGTTTTAGGCTGTCAAATACTGTTAAGAACAATTTGTCACGGCTAAATGGCTCTAATTTACCCGAAATATGTTTCACAGAAAATAGCTTGCTTAGATCGGGTTTTTCAATAGTTGTCCATACTTGGCTACAATTAGTGCATTTTTTTCTTCGCCAAGTACGGTGCCCATTTTGTAGGTTCCGAGAATTTGTGGTCTTTGTCCTATGAGAACAATAAAGGCATACCATAGCTATATATTGACATGCAGCTGAATTAAATACCAGTGGATAAACTATTAAAAAGTGGGGAAAAGGACTAAAAAACCACCTCGTCACCGAGGTGGTTCCGCAGTGTTATTTTGTCACTTTGTAACAAGACTAACACGTGCTCGTCGGATTCTATTTACCGATTTGCTTGTAGTACTCAGCTCTTCGTAGAAAAGCTTGAATGCTTCAAGCGAATTCTTGTTGGTACTCAAGTTATTGAGTGCCTCCCGTTTAACTCGCTAATGGTAACATAACTATAAAACAATGTCAATAGGTACTACCCCTGTAAGCATAAGCAAGAAACGTCCTGGTGGGCGATAGAGGATTCGAACCTCTCACCTCTTCCACGTCAAGGAAGCGCTCTAGCCAAATGAGCTAATCGCCCTAATTACACAGTACAACGTGGAAAAGCATAGCAAAAATATAGGTAAAAAGGTAGTACAAAGAATGGTTGTATTAAAAACAATACAAATGTACTAGCATTATTTTACTAGCTGATATATAATTGTGCTTGGTGAAGTTTTGAGAGGTCATACACCTCCGCTGGAAGTACGTCGACGAATGTCATTGCGAGAACATTCATAAGTCGGCGTACTTTTGTAATTAACGACCATTTTCTTAATCGTTTTTATATAGCTACAGAGATGATATGATGTAGAAAAGGGAGTTTTCTTTATGTCTAAAACAGATGAACTTAATGCCATGAGACACAGTCTGGCTCATATTCTGGCTACATCGGTCCAAAAACTTTATCCCGGTGCCAAGTTTGGGGTTGGACCAGTTGTCGAAAACGGTTTTTATTATGATTTGGATTTAGGCAAAAAAAAGCTTTCTGAAGAAGATTTTACGACACTTGAAAAAGAGATGCATAAGGTAATTGCGGTTAACGATAAGTTCGAAAAATTTGAGCTTCCGATTAATGATGCGATTGATTGGGCCAAGAAAACCCATCAAGTCTACAAGCAAGAACTTCTAAACGACCTGAAAAGAGCCGGTACTACAGTTGCAGGTGATCTTGATGCCGCGGAATTGGGGCTGGAGGCAATAAAGGGCAGCAAAGTAAGTAAAGTCTCGTTCTACAAAAACGGTGAATTTACTGACTTGTGTCGAGGACCGCATCTAGAAAGTACAGGGAAGGTTGGTGCATTCAAGCTTATGCGGGTTAGTGGTGCCTACTGGCGTGGAAATCATAAAAATGCTCAAATGCAAAGAATCTACGGCATTGCCTTTACGACCGACAAAGAACTTCGACAACACTTAAATATGCTCGATGAGGCTAAGAAACGGGATCACCGTAAATTGGGCCAAGAGTTAGATCTATTTGTTTTTTCGGAAATGGTTGGTTCGGGTTTACCGATGTTTACTCCTAGGGGCACGGTTATAAGGGATGAATTGGCTAAATTTTCTAATGAATTACGCCAAAAAGTAGGTTTCCAAAATGTTTGGATACCACATATTACCAAGAGTGATCTTTATGAAGCATCGGGTCACTGGGCTAAATTTGGCGATGAACTATTTTTAGTAAAAAGCCAAGAAACCACTGATGAACTGGTAATGAAACCAATGAATTGCCCGCATCACACACGGATTTATGCTAGTAAACAGCGAAGCTACCGCGACTTACCAATCAGATACCTAGAGACCACTACTGTATATCGTGACGAAAAGTCAGGGGAACTCGGCGGGCTTAGTCGAGTTAGATCGATTACTCAAGACGACAGCCACGTATTTTGCCGCGAGGATCAAATAGAAGGAGAAATTAACAACTTGCTGGCTGCTGCGGATGAGCTTTATGAAACAATTGGCATGAAGTTAAAGGTTAGGCTTTCGTATCGAGATGAAAGCGACGCCTACCTTGGAGACAAAAAACTCTGGGAAAGTGCCCAAAAACAATTAAAAAACGCTGTTTTAAAAAACAAACTGAATTATTTTGAGCAGGAAGGTGAGGCAGCATTTTACGGACCAAAAATTGACTTTATGGCTACAGATGCTATTGGCCGAGAACACCAAGTTGCAACCATACAATTAGACTTCGTACAGCCTAGTCGATTTGAGCTAGAATACACCAACGAAGCCGGTGAAAATCAGTGCCCAGTGATGATTCATTGTGCGTTATTGGGGTCGATAGAACGATTCTTAAGTGTATATATAGAACATACGGCTGGTAAATTTCCGGTATGGTTGGCTCCAGAACAGATACGTTTAATTACCATAAATCAGGAGTATATCACCACATCATTTGCCGACAAGGTGTTGTCCAATGCCAAAGAGCTTGGTTTACGAGCTGTTGTGGACAATTCAAATGAGTCTGTGGGCAAAAAAATTCGTGATGCCGAGATTATGAAAGTTCCATACAGCGTAGTATTTGGTGAAAAAGAAATTAAATCGGGCGAAATTGTGCCGCGAATTCGCAGCGATATTGAGGTAAGTGATACACACCAGCCGACAAAAATTGCGGAATTTTTACAAACTGTTGCTAATGAATCCAAATCTCGAGTAAGTAAAACCTCGCTTTGATTTAAAATTGAAAGTTATTAAAGTGAAAAGTAATAATAAGCCAATAGGTTTTTCGGAAATGGTTTGTGATTTAGTAGGACAAATCCCAAAAGGCCGCATTATGACTTATGGGCAAATCGCCGCGCTGTGCGGTGAGCCGATGGCAGCGCGAATAGTTGGCAGTATTGCTCACTTTGGGCCACCAGACTTACCATGGCAGCGGGTAGTCAATAAAAAGGGCGGTTTAGCGGCTGGTTACTATGGAGGCCGAGAAGGCCATAAGAAAGATTTAGAAGCTGAAGATGTCGAGGTTTTTGGTTCAGATGGAGACTATTCAATTAATGTCGAGGATCTAATCTGGTGGCCCAATTAGCGCCATTAATTGTAATTGTTGGTCAAACTGCCAGCGGTAAATCCGGGCTTGCCATGGAAATAGCCAAAAAGTACAAAGGTGAAATTATTTGCGCCGATTCATGGACAGTCTACAAGGGTTTTGATATTGGGACAGCAAAACCAACCATAGCCGATCAAGACGCAGTACCACATCATTTACTTGATGTCGCAGATCCAGTGGCAGGTTATAGCGCGGCTATTTTCCAAAAACAAGCCAAAAATGTTATAGAAGATATTGGCAAAAGAGGTAAGTTGCCAATTTTGGTGGGTGGAACCGGGCTTTATATCGATAGTATATTATACGATTATGGTTTTTTACCAAGGTCCGACCCTACGTTACGCCAAAAACTAAACGCTTTAAGTCTAATAGATTTGCATCAGTTAGCCAGCGAAAACCAACTTGATCTAACAGAAATTGATAACCGGAACAAACGCCGTGTAATTAGGCATATAGAAAACAATGGCACGCGCCCTACCAGAACTTCATTACGGAGCAACACACTAATTATTGGCATATCGTGTGAAATTGAAGTATTACAGGCCCGAATTGTTAAACGCATAGACACAATGGTAAAACGCGGTTTTGCCGATGAAGTTAGGCAACTTGGCGTCACTTACGGCTGGGACAATGAGCCAATGAAGGCTCCCGGCTACAGAGCTTTTCGAGATTATATTAAGGGTAGTATTACCTTAGATTTGGCCAAAGAGCGTTTTATGCGCAATGACTTGCAGCTAGCAAAAAAACAGCGCACATGGTTTAAACGAAATGAATCAATCCTCTGGATAGAAAACTCTGAACACGCAAAGGAATTAGTTGAAAAATTTTTGACTACAAATTCTTCGAGCCTGAACAACTAATCTGTTACAATAACAATATGGTTGAGCAATTGTTTGGATCAAAAACTCGTGTGAAGTTACTGCAACTCTTCTATAACAACCCAAATAGGGCCTTTTATGTACGTGAAATAACGCGTAAAATAGATGAACAGATCAATTCTGTGCGTCGAGAACTTGCAAACCTTTTAAGTATTGGGATCATTTCATCAGAGACCAATAATAATCGACTGTATTATGAAGTTAACCAAAATTTTGAACATTTTGCCGCACTAGCATCTATTTTTGGTGGCGTTAAACTTACTAAAAAAACCACTATTAAAGATGTGGATGAAGTAGATATTAAGACAATTGGTAACATCGAATTAGCTTTTTACACTGGACAATTTACCCGCGATGAAACTTCTGGCGTCGATATTATAATAGTTGGTGACGTAAACCAAACACAGCTTAGTAATTTCATCGAAGACCTAGAAAAACGCGAAAATAAGGATTTGCGCTACGTTGTTATGGCACCCAAAGAATTTACTTATCGCCGGCAAATCAACGACAGGTTTATTGGGCTGGCGCTCACAAGTAAAAAACAGATTTTAATTGATAAACAACACGTTTTAGACGAAAAATAATTATAAGTTTAGGAGTGACTGATGGATTTACAGTTTTACGGTGCAAATTGTCTGGGAATAACAACTAAAAAAATCTCTATTATCGTTGACGACAACTTAGATGAAATTGGTAGAAAATCAATTACCAAAGAAGGTGATATTGTGCTTCAAACTTTTGGAATAACCGGTAAAAGTAGTCATGGAAAAATAGTTATTAACTACCCGGGCGAATACGAAGTCGGGGACGTGTCGATTCAAGGGGTGGCGGCAAGAGCTCATATTGATGAAAACGGCCTAAATAGCGTTATTTATAAAATTACAGCGTCAGATGTGCGCTTAGTAATATTAGGTCATATATACCCAGAACTTAGTGAACAGCAACTGGAGGCAATTGGTACGGTTGACGTTCTTTGTATCCCAGTTGGCGGAAATGGCTACACCCTGGATGCAGCTGGTGCACTAAAATGCATTAAAAAAATCGAACCAAAATTAATTATTCCGACTCATTACGCCTTTAAAGGACTAAATTATCAAGTTCCACAGGCTCAGTTAGAGGACATTTTAAAAGAGCTTTCAATGGAGGCGACTCAGCCAGTTGATAAATTAAAACTAAAAGCTGGCGATTTTGGCGAAAGTGCCGGACTTTCATTATTAGAAATCCAGGCCTAGGCACTAAAACTATTCACATATAGTGGCCCACAAAATCTAGATTAGTTTCTAAGATCAACTAATTTTGGGCTAGCTCAATCAAACCTTTTTTCTTGAGAGTTCGAATTGCTTGAGTACTGAGCTTTAGTTTTACTTTTTTGCCATCGACAACTACAGTTTTAGCTTGAAGATTAGGCTTCCAAACTTTTTTAGTGTGTCGCTGTGAAAAGCTCACATTATGGCCAAATTGCTTGCCTTTACCGGTAATATCACAAACTTGCATAGATGACCATTGTATCTGTTCTTTACTTTTTAGTCAAGGAAAAGACAAGCTGCTATACTAGCAGCAATATGGGATTAAATGCCTCAGATACAGTAGTAATATTAATCGCTATTGTGGTATCGATGGGCTTTCACGAAGCGATGCACGCTTTTGCCTCACATTGGTTAGGTGATAGAACTGCTTATGATCTTGGCAGGCTTACACTAAACCCACTAAAGCATATCGACATATTTACCACCATTTTGTTGCCGATATTATTGATTGCAATGGGTGTTCCGCCATTTTTTATAGCCAAACCCGTACCATTTAACGCCGATGAATTAAAGTACGAAGAATTCGGCATGGCCATTGTTGGCTTAGCAGGACCATTTACGAATTTGGCCCTGGCATGTTTATCGGCCCTGTTAATTAGGA
>JBBTTS010000019.1:14199-15639 GCA_038064135.1 Patescibacteria group bacterium
TAGGATTATCGATCCTTCAACTATATCCGGTATTAGTGCAATTTTGTTTATATTTATGCAGGTTAACATTGGGTTTTTTGTATTTAATATGATCCCGTTTCCGCCGTTAGATGGCTCTAGGTTACTTTACGCTTTTGCCCCCGATCCGCTGCAAAAAATAATGTTACAAATTGAATCTTTGGGCATTATGAGTATTTTTATATTCATGTTCTTCTTATATTATTTCTTAATCGATATAGTCGTAAGCGTTAATAACTTTTTACTTAGACTTCTACTTTAGCGTTATAATACACACTAGGCTGGAAGGCGCCACCCAAAATGATAATCTGAATAACTATCATTAGGGAGCTCAATATTCGGATGTCGTCGTGGTGATATCGTGCGAGCACCCACCTGGGATTAACATCCAGGTTGTCATGTGTGGCATTCCAGCGCTTTGATTTAAAAACAGATAGTTATTTTAGAGTGATAGGGGTGTGGCGCATCAGCCGGCTGGCGGAGGTAGCGCGTACGGCTGGGGTGAGACCCGCCAGTGGCGGGTTGCAAGGAAATCTTCTCTTGAAAACTTGTTTTCTAAGATGAAGTTTCGGGGTCGCCGAATGTGACCGTGAGTAAACCACGGCACAACTCGACTTAAGATATAATTACCGATGGATATCGGGGTGTGGCGCAGTTGGTAGCGCGTACGGCTGGGGGCCGTGAGGTCGCAAGTTCAAGTCTTGTCACCCCGACCATGTTAAAATGATGATTAATATGTGGAAAGAAACAAAAGACGGTTTTTATAAATCATTTGATTTTAAAGATTTCAAATCAGCTTTAGAGTTTATCGTTCGATTGGGTGAAGTTGCCGAGCAAATGAATCATCACCCGACATTAAAGAACACATATAATAAAGTAGAAATTTGGCTTCTGACTCATGACCTAGGTGGAAAAATTACCCAACTCGATAAAGAAATGTCTAAAAAAATCGACCAAATAATCTCAGAACCAATAGAGGTAAAAAAAATTGATTCTATGGTGGCCGATGCTATTTTATTTGCCGATGGAGGCTCGCGCGGAAATCCAGGGCCTTCGGCCTCTGGTTTTGTGATTTACGACAGTCATGATAATGAACTGGCTAAAGGCGGTGAATATCTTGGAATAACAACCAATAACCAGGCCGAATACCAGGCGTTAAAATTAGGGATTGAAACGGCTCAGCAGCTCGGTATTCGTGAATTACAAGTTTACATGGATAGTCTGTTGGTTATTAACCAAATGAAAGGCGCATTTAAGGTTAAAAATCGAGATTTATGGCCCATACACCAAGCCATTAAAGAGCTTCTCGGGCATTTTAAAAAAGTGCATTTTGAGCACGTTCCACGTGAACATAATAAAGTTGCTGATTCTGAAGTTAATCGTGTATTGGATACCAATTGACAGGAGTTATTTGCTATAATA
>JBBTTS010000020.1:0-12630 GCA_038064135.1 Patescibacteria group bacterium
CGAGCGGGTTTCTACCTTGGCAATAACTCTAATTTCACTTGCCAGACCATGCAGTATAGTTTTTAACTTTTTGATATCGTTTGCCGACTGCACAAAACTTTGCGCCACATAGTCTACGTCATGCTCGCTTGCCCAAGCCAAATCTTGTTTGTCTTTTATGGTTAGTACATCGCCGTCAAAGTCAGTGTCAGGCAGATTAATTCCCTTGCGTTGAATTAGTATTCCTTCGTTTTCGGCAGTGACGTGAACTGTGCCGTCTTTACTGATGCTGCTAATAATGCCCCGTAGTTTGCCGTCAAAAAAGAAAATTCTCTCACCACGTTTTACCTTTTTAGCTAAGTTGTACTGAGTGGGTATTACCCCCGATTTTTCGTAATCGGCTTTAAAACCTAACCTTAGGGACTGACCTTTTTGCACTGTTATGATTCCTTCAAAATCACCTAGGCGAATCTTGGGCCCCTGCAAGTCAGCTATTATGGCGACTGGCTTGCCGTATTCGGCCGATGCTTTTCGAATCCAGCTAATCTGGCGAGCTCGCTCTTCGAAAGTTCCGTGGCTAAAGTTGAGCCTAAGGCCATTTGCGCCGGCTTTGATCATCGCCAAAATTTTTTCGTAGCTATCAGTGGATGGGCCAATAGTAGCAATTATTTTTGTGCGTTTAAAATCTACCAATGCGACGTTTGGAATTTTGTTAGTGGCGTCTATCATTTTCAATAACCTTGACCAAGGCCAAGCCCGCACCCAATTTTTATTCGATTAACCATTACCTATTAGTTTACCTTTTTTGGCCTACCTCTGGCAAGAGTTCCAAATATAATAAATCTTTATATTTTCAATGCTTTTGGTGATCCCAAGGAGAATCGAACTCCTATTGCCAGGATGAAAACCTGGTGTCCTAACCGTTAGACGATGGGACCCCCAGAAAAATTGAAAACAATTTATATCCAAAAATTGTACCATAACAGATTAAAATATAAAAATAATGCTCTAAAAAAGACCCTACGCCAATAACGGCGAGGGTCCAATTTTAGAATGTGTTTCGAGCGGTCAGTCTGTGCTCAATAATCTATGGTTAACTCTAGCACAAAACCGAAGTTTTTGCTAGAGCTTATCCACAGAAAACCGCAAATCTAACCTACCTTACTGAAAAAATCTTCGGGTAAATACTCGATGTGCAACACTTCCGGCAACAGTGACCGCAGCAAAGACACCGATTACATCACCGGCACCCGTGTTGGGCAAAGTTGGAGGAGTAGTTGGCGGGGTAACAGGCTTGTCACCTTTAAATGTTACTGTGAATGCGCAAGAATCACTCGTAACTGTTTTGTCCTTGCCGTCAACCACAAAGGTTACGGAAGTTTTAACAGAATACGTACCGTCTGCAGCATAATCGTGCTCAAAGTTTGCTTTATCGGTCACAACTTTAGATACACTACTGTCACCAAAATCGTAAGTGAAGCTTTTAACTTTCACATTACCACTCATAGATGGCGTAATAGTAACACGAATTTTGCGACCACCTAGTGATGCAAAACTTGCGCTCTTACAACTGAAAGTTGGTCCTTTGCATTCTTTACCTGTGTTTACATCAACACTTGCAGTATCCCAAATAGCTCCATAGCCTTCTGGTGTTGAAAATGCTTTGTTAACCAGGTTGATTTTGCCGCATTGTTCAGCTGTTGGCGTAGCATTAGTTTTGAACAGTACGTAGGCTAAAATGCCCGGGTTGTAGTTACCGATGTCAACGTTAACCTGTCGGCCATTCGCTTGAATAGCAGAGTCAGGATATGTGAAACCACTTGGGTAGTTGCCGTTAATTAGCTTTACGCTACCCGGAACAACGGTTAGACCTACTGGAACTTCGTCAACAATTTTGACGTGCTTCAGTTCGGTGGCACCGGTGTTTTTGAAGGTAATCAACCATTCAACTCTTTTGTTGTTATCGATGTTTACGTTTTCTTTCCAGTCGTTAGATGTACCACCTTCGTGGCGAACTTCCTTCTGGATAGTGTAACGAGGCATGTTGACCTTCATGCGGAAGGTAACTTCCTCGATAAAGTCAAAACAACCTTTTTGGTCACCAAGGTTTACTCCTGTAGTTACCAAATTGTCACCAAGAGCAGTAGTTTTACCACCCCTGTGTAACTTGGCCGAGCCAGGCACGTAAGCAATTTCAAAGAAACCGCCGTTAGCACCAGTCATGTCCAAAGTGTCAAAAACATCTTTTGGAAGCGCGTTGCTTGCGCTAATTGTTGCTTTTGCTTGCTGGGTTTTTGCGCTACCTTTTGGTAGTTCAACTTTAACTTTTACGTCTTTTGCAACACCTGGTTGGCCGGGTTGGCTGTTCAGGCGAGCATCGGCGTTGTTGTGGATGTAGATTTTTGCTTCTACTTCCGCACCCTGAGTAACACCATTTACTGGGTCACTCCATTTGTTGTCACGGCCAACTTGTACGCCGCGTATAAAGTCACGCTCGTCACCAACGCCGTTTGGCACTCCGGTAAACGAGTTAAATGTTACGTGGTCAAAACCATCTACATTTGGGCTCCAAGCCTTAGTAGTACGGTTTGGGCCAAAACCTGCGAGAGCAGTTGTGGCAACACCGGCAAGAATTGCCATAGTCATCACAGCGGTCATCAACATTTTTGGCACACGCTTTAATAGTCCTTTCATATATAAACACCTCCTTAAAATGTGTTCCCACCACTTTAGATTACTATTTTTACTAAATTTCGCTTTTTATTAAATTGTTAAGGGACCCGCGCATATCGGGCGCTTCCGTTAGCAAACTGCATCATTACAAACCACAAAATTCTTGGATGTTGCTGCTACTTTTGTTCCCGGTGAGGGGTGTACGACCTGTAAGGGTCAACAAAAGTAGCAGCGATGTAACACATCCAAATCAAGGGGCAGCGAGCCAAGTCAGTGACGAATCACTGAGACAAGTCTCAAGCATGCGCTTGCTTGATTAACTAACATACGACGGGGCAGGCATTTTACTCCCGAAGGAAACTCCAAAAAGGAGCGGGGCCCGCAAGAACCGGCACATGTTCGGCATCATGCCTAGTTTGTACTGAACTAACCGACGACTCCGCGTCCCTAAGGCTTCGGTGGGTTTGTCGTCGGTGACGCGGTGGTGGGGGGCGCAGGCGCAGTGTCGACTGTCGTCGGCGGCTGCACCGTGTTGGTGGCTCCGTCTCCGGAATCACCTTGCCCCCCGTTGTCCGGCTGCGTCGTAGTGACCGCAGGCGGACGAGTTGTCGGCGACGGTGAGACCGTCGTCGGCGGCACACACTTCCCGCTTGCGCAGGAAGTGGTTGTGGTGGTGGTAACGACCGGGCGGGTCGTCGTGGTTCCACCACCACAGTTGCGACACCCACCCGAGGGCGGGGTCGTCGGGGTCGTCGGCGTGTCGGTACACGTCGGGGGAGCGAACTCCTCCGGGCGCGCGTCGAACAGGTTGAAGCCGATGACCATCACCGGTCCGCACGCACCTTTCGGTACGAGCGCCAACACCAGGGCAGGAAGTTTCTCCTGCTGAGGGTTGAGCTCCCAGTTCGGGAACGAACCAGCAACAATGCCTTCGCCACTCAGGTGGTAGTTCCGCACCGATTGCTCGGGGCGAGTACCATCCACACGGAACCGATCGATTAAGGTCGCCACCTTCTCGGTGAAGACCCGAACCTTCCGGTCCCGACTGACAATGGCGTCAGCCAACTCGTCGTCCGACATATCGTCGACGTTACGGATACGCGTCAGGCGCACCGCACAGTCGTTGATGTCATCGTCCGACTTCTTGACGTTCTTTCCGATCCACGGGTTGGCCCGTGCGATCTGAGGGCCCAAGGGCTCCCAGACACCGAAGGACCTGCCCACACCGCAGGCGTACAGCGGGTCGCTGCAAACCTTGTGGATGGCACTCTCCAGTCGAGCTGGATCCGTGTCACCTACGAGCGGGGTGTTGACGCCACCTTCGATCCTCTCGCCCCTTGCAACAGACGCGTTAGCGCCGTTGCGGAACTTGATGACCTTGGTGTCGCCGACCGCCTGGGTGTCGTGGTGCTTGCGCGCCACGGCCAGACAGTCGACGCTGGTCGTACGAACCGTTACGAGCTTCAGAAGCTCGTCGCGGTCGTAGTCGTTCCCCTCGGGCGCGGGTGCGCTCGAGGTCGTGGTCGGGTCCGAAGATCCGCCACTCTTTTCATCGTTGTTGGCGCGCACCAGGAGGGCGGCCACAAACGTGATGGTGATGAGGACGGCAAAGAACACCGTTCCTCTCCTCCAGTTACCTTGGCTCATGGTTACCTCCTGAGGCCAAGACTTGATCTCCTATTTTGGGAGCGCAGGAAATCGTTTGCGCTAGTGCGCGTGTGTGGATTGAACCACCAGAAGCCTACGAGCAAGCTCGTTACTCCCACGCGCGGACCGACTACTCGCGGTCGTCGATGAGGCACCCGAGGGCACCGCCACCGAAGAACCCGAACCCGATCAACCCGATCCACCACATGGTGGTCAACAACCCGCGACCGAAGCCGGAGATGTCGTCCACAAGTGGGGACCAGGTGTTGCTCGCGACCACGGCGCCGATGATGGCACCGATGATGGCGAAGAGCCACCCCAAGAATCCCCAGTGATGGGGATCGAGGCGACTCGGACAACGCGGCGCGGCGTCCGGTGCCACAACGGCGACGGGCGTCGTCGTGGTCGGAGTGGGCGCCGGCGGTGTCGGGGTGTCGACGGGCGCGGGTGCGCTCGTCGACGGGGTGACACCGAGAAAACCAGCCACTTGGCCGGCCTCTTCAGTGAGGGGCTCGCGCTCCTCGTTGAACACCGCTGCGCTTACGCGGCGGGCGATCTCGTCGTCACGTTCGTCGTTGCGCTGTTCAGCCTCGAGGGCTAAGAGCGCTTCGGCAAGCTCTTGCGCACGAGTGCGCGTGTCGCCTGCGATGACTCTGTTAGAGACTCGCCTTGCGGCTACGCCTTCCTTTACGTTTTTTGCGGTCATGATGATCCCTTTCCGGGGGTCTGGTTTTGCTGCGAGTAGATCATAAAGATCAACTCTGTTCGCCGTGCTCAGGTGAGCGCGGTTTATTCCTACGACCCCCAAGGGGCTGGAACAGCACACTAGCGATTAACTCAGTAATCGCCAAGGTGCTGCCCCAAACCTTCTGGGAAAAACAATGACCGTACAAAAAAACACCATAAAAAGTACATGGTAACTAAATATTTCGTATGTAGTTTGTAGCATGTGTTACACATTCTGCACGGTAAGTGGAGCTACTGGTTAGAAAACCAACCGACGCTCAACACCTTACGGGTGCAGACCCTGCAGCTTTGCTTTGGGTCGTAGTCTGTAACCTGTTATCTGTCTCTAGCGGATTAATGGTAATCCAATACTAGCGACTAGCAACTTGTGACTAGTAACTATTGCAAAGCGGTAAGGTCTGCACCTTGAGAAGGTACTTACCTGCAAATACTTGCATCTGTGCCTAAGCACTGATAGCAAGTGAATGATCTGTAACGATGCAGCTTGTTAATGTTCCCTTCGCAGTTTTAGGCTCTACTGGGTACATGTAACTTATTGGGAACTGTATCTGTAAACAGATTTGTACCTAACAAGTTTCCAAAGACGGCAAAAAGACGACAGTATCTGTATTACAGATACTGTCGTCAGTCTATCCACCTCTGTTAATGTCCCGATCCTCACCCAAAAAGCTAGGATGTAGTTATTCTACTACAAATTACCTAAAATGTCAATATCTATCATAATAATTTTACTAAAACCACAAGCACTTTTATTTCGGTGATTCGACAGCTTCTGGCGAAAGTTTGGTTTTAGCGAATGAGAAGCCGAAGATGCTGCCCTTGCCTTCTTGGCTGTGGAAAATAATATTTCCACCTTGGGCAACGACAACTTTTTTAGCCATGAACAATCCTAGACCTGTACCGTCGGGGCGGGCTTTTTTAGCATTACCGGCCCGGTAAAACTTGCTAAATAAATGGTGTTGCTCAGCTTTTGGTACGCCCAGTCCATCATCCTCTACGCGCATTTCTACTGACTCACCTTTGTCCTCTACGATCACTTTAATATGGCCGCCACTTGGAGTGTAGTAAATGGCATTGTCGGTAAAGTTCATAACAACTTGGCGAATTTTGGTTTCATCTAACATAAGGTCTGGGAAATTTTTAGGTTTATTGAATGTAAGTTCTAAGTTGCGGCCTTTGGCTGTTTCGTACAATTGGCTAATTTCTTCTTCGACAATTTTGGCTAAGTTGGTGGGCTTAGTTTCGATAATGAATTTACCAGTGCGGAGTCGAGACACATTGAGTAAGTCGGCAATGAGGTACACCATGCGCTGACTACTCACAAAAGCCTGATCTAGTAACCGACGTTGCATACTGCTGACTTTGCCAGCGTCACCTTCAAGTACCATGCTCACGTAGCCTTTCATACTGGTAAGCGGCGTGCGCAGCTGGTGAGAGGCCATGCTGATGAACTCGTCCTTGGCCTCGTCCAATGCCTTTAGTTTTTCATTGGAGTGCTTTAGCGCCCTAAGGACGTGCTCGTTTTCGAGTAGTAAGAGTTTGTTATCTACTGCTATGCCGATTGCTTCACTAACGCGATCCATAAATGCTTTGTCTTTTGCACCCAATTCGCCTAACGATTCGCTAAAGCCAATGGCCATAACACCTACCAGCCGCTTTCGGGCAGATAGTTTTACAAAGTAAATAGATTTTGCAGGTATAGCCTTAACTAGTTCTTCAATAACAAAATTGTCGGTATTTAAGAGTTGGTTTATGTGCTTTATGGTGATAGTCGGTGTTAGATTGAGCAAAGTCGATGTTTGCCCTCCTGCAAGCCACGAATTGTCACCCTCTACAAACATTCTTGATAAGTCAGATCTGAGTTGATCTGGCAAGCCCGCGATAGAATTAAGGGCGGCAAAGTCTACTTTGTCGTGATGCGGCGACTTTGTGAAGATACTGACGAATAGATATTCTTTGCTTTCTACTATAGCTTTGCATATATCGCTACATAGCACCTGTAAGCTATCCTGTGACTCCAAAACCAAACCATCGATAGCCCTTAGCAGTGATAACATCTTGTTAATCTCGGCTAGTTCGAGGTTACGCTTGTACATCTCTTGAGTGATATGCTCAAGATCTTGCTCTAAGCGTTTACGCTTGGTGGTAAATACACTCTTTTTACTAGACGAAAGTTGGTCTGCCACCCTAGATCTGCCTTATGGTTAGCTTGATAGACCTATTGTAGCGACTTTGGCAGCTCATCGCCAGTAAGTTGCGAAGCGACTTTGGCGGCTGCTTCTTTGCAAACCTCTACAGAGATTTGTCCAAACAGTTCTTTGTATTTTTCTACTAGGTTATCTATAACCTTTGCTTCGTCACCGCTTAAGCTAATCTCGTGCTTTGGCCAGTCTATTTTGAGGCCACCAACCTGCTTCGCCTGCTCGATAGCAACTGGTCCAATAATCGACTCTTGTTGAGCAATAATCTTTTCGGCTATCTGCGCGTAAACATCCATCACTGCCCCTCGGCCTCAATAATCTTGTCTTTAGCGCTCCCCATTTCAGTGAATGACCTATTAATAATTATCAAACTCACAGCCATCGCAAAGTAAGCGATTAAGTAAAGATAGTCACCATACCCTCCGTTAATCCATGTGTCATGATAATTTTGATATAAGAAATTGAGGTCTGCTATATACTGCGCTATAAAAGCTAAGAGCAAGAACATAATCGGTTTCTTCATAACTCCTCCTAGCATCTTGCCTACGCTTAGTAATATAACTAGAGCAATGGACACATAGGTCGCTTGTCCGAGCGGGTAGCCAAAATCTAGAAAAACCTGAAGATTGGTGATATCCGTAAAGTCGTAATTTTTTAAGAACAGCAGGTATGAAGACGCCAGCATCACTACAGGTAGAAAAATTCCAACAAGTAGCTTAATTGGGCTTTTCTTGATTGATATGCGGACACCCAGTACCTTAGCCAAGGATAGGCCACCTAGAATATAAAGCGGAATATTCCCAAAAAAACCAAGATCTGCCAGTGAAGGGTATGGAATATCAACTTTGCTCACAATGTTATAGTAGCTAAAGACAATCTGGCCAAACTCTGCGAATAATAGCCCTGAAGAAAGATAGAGTATGGCTCGACCCAGACTACTCCTTAGTGAGCCCCACACCTTTGCATACATAAGCCCGAAGATTCCACCTAGTAATGCCATAGCGCCATACGTGGCACCAAACAACAACCTTGGAAAATCACTTTCCGGATTGATAACGGATAGTGCCACCCACCATATGCTAAGGGCAGCAAACAACGATATAACTATCTTTAGGTAAGGACTTCGGTTATCTTTTGTAACCATTACCACTCACAATATTGCATCCTGGCTTTGATGTCAATAACCATAGAGTTATGATGTCTAGATGAAGTTAAAAAAATTTCCCGACTTTGAACCGCTAGACTTAAAGCATAAGGATGTCCTTAAAAAAATAGCTGATGGTTTTCCTAGCTACTCTGACTTTAATTTTGTTAGCCTTTTTAGCTGGGATACTAAGGGCAGTATCGCGGTCTCTGTCTGTAACGAAAACTTGATTATTAAGTTTACAGATTATATCGACAATTCAGAGTTTTACTCGTTACTGGGTACAAACAGATTGGAAGAAACAATTGAAATCTTAATAAAGCAGGCAAAAAAATCCGGGATACGCACAGACTTGTCCCTAGTCCCTGAAAGTGTCGTAAAAAAACTTAAGAAAGCAAACTTTTCCGATGGCTTAGTAATCAACGAGGACCCGGACAATCATGACTACATCATTTCTGTAGGAGAGCTTGTAGAATTTAAGACTAATCGATTTCGTGGTAAAAAAAATCTGCTAAATAGATTTTCTAGACAATATGGGGAAGGCTCCGAGAGTCTCGAGCTTGATTTAAGGGACGTTAAAACACAGAAAGAGATTATTCAGTTACTTAGCGACTGGCAATCGAGTAGAAACAGACAGGACCACGAGGTCCATAATGAGTTTCAGGCTATTAGAAGATCGCTAGACAATCATCATTATCTCGAAATCAAAGGGTTTGGAGTTCGTTATAATGACAAACTTATAGCATTTACACTCTTTGAGGTACTTAAAAATAAGGTTGCAATAATACACTTCGACAAAGCCAACGTTCATTTTGAAGGAATCTTCGAGCATCTTAAACACAATTTTGCAAAGCACCTAGCACAAATGAACATTGAACTTATAAATTATGAGCAAGACTTGGGTATTGAAGGCTTGCGGCGCGCAAAGCAATCATATCACCCCGTGAACTACTTGAAAAAATACACCATCTCCCTCGCCAACAAGAAATAAATTCAAAATCCTTAGTTATAGGTTTATGATAATGTCATGCGCAACATCTACCTCCACATTCTCGATGCGGCCGGTTCTCTGAATAAACTTAGAGCAGCAATCGATACAGCTTTTACCGAAAGTTTGGCAAGTTTGCCCAAAAATTTTGTTGTAAACAATGTAGATATTGTTGTACAAGATTTACCTACTTGGGTAGTGCCAGAGTTGGGTATAGTTGGGCATACATATTCTGGCCACATAATACACATTTCTCTTGATTCAAATAGAGATGTAGCTCATGTCAACATTGTAAAAACAATTATCCACGAACTTCACCACGCAGCGAGGTGGCAAAGTGTTGGCTTTGGTTCGACTCTTGGAGAGGCGATTGTTAGTGAGGGATTGGCCTGCCTTCTCGAAGAGGAGATATGTGGCGAAACGCCGATTTATTCCAAAGTCAAAATAAGTAAAAAGAATGTTACACAAGTTCAAGCAGAGATGAATAAAGAACAATATGACAGATCAAAGTGGTTTTTTGGCTCACAAAAAGACATCCCGCGCTGGTTTGGCTATACATACGGTTATGAGATCTGCAAAAAATATGCCAATCTCAACAATACAAGCGCGTCCAAAATGGTCAGCTTGAAGGCTCGGAAAATACTGTCATCGACGCACTAAATTTTGGTTTGGATTAGATATGATCTATCAAAAAACGTCCACCACTGCTGCAGTGTCCGCAAGAACCGCCATCTGATGAACCATTGTTAGAATCTGCGACTACCCCAGTTAGACTGTTAGCAATAAAGTGAGGAGTCTCCGTAATCTCCAAAATACTCATCGTGTCTGTCGAATCATCTCGTTCGCCACTCCCAAAAAACCCTTCAACTTCACCGCCATTAAAACTATCTGTTCTTTCTGTTAATGATTGTGCTTCTATAATAGTTCCCATAGATTACTCCTTTAGGTTATTACTTGTTGCACTCTTATGTTATACCCTTGAATCAATTATTCAAATACTTCATTTTAAAAACATCTATGCGAAAAAATGTGGCACAGCTCGATTGAAGTTACTTAGTTGAGTAGACGGGTGTGAGAAATATTCATTACCAAAACCAAAATTTATCGGCACTAACTGAGGACATAAAACCCTTACTACATGAATCGCTTCGTTATCATCCGTCAGCCTAACTACTACTGCTGAATTATATCTATCGAAAATGTTTGAATTTAGCTCTACTTCTGGTTTTTTTATTGAAATACCACCTGCCCAAAGCCATTCTACTTCTGACTTCTTGTAATCATAATAATAAAATCTGCCGTGATCTTCGGGTGAATGAACATTTTCTGGTTCTACCCAATCTTGTTTTTTTTCAGCAAACATTGCATTCGTAAATCCTATTTCTGCTTCTTGATAGGCTTTGCTTGCTGCTATCTCGAATGTCTCGTTACTTGCAGCCGCCCCACTTACCATATATGGATACGCGCCGTCCGGGGATCGAATAATAACATTGACTATTGCTATACCGTCATGACTAAGATCGAGGATTTCTACCTCCTTACCTTGGTTTTTCCAATATTCACATCTTTTCTGCAAATGCTTAGACAAAATGTCATGTGCGATTCGGTTAGGTGACCGATGACTAAACCATAGTTTCATGGTTGCATCTCTCTCTATCAATTCTAACAATCCACGGTTGACAGCTTCTTCATAGTCAGTGTGCGCTGCCATACCCGAGGAATCATTCTCTACGATATTTTTTCGACCTAACAATACCCCGTTTAATGGATAGAAAACAAGATCAACCGGAACTAATATCGATGAGCCATTAACTTTTTGTCCTCGAATCCATTGAATTTGCTTCTTAGGGTCAAATTTTTCAAGATGTGGCTGCTGCCTATACTGTATGTCTGATAATGGCTTTACATTTTCTGGTGAGAGCCATTCCTCTTCTAAGGTATCCGCCGCTGATACAACATCGAATTTAAGCCTGCCCGCAGTATATCTTTCATATCCTTCAGCAATTGATTTTATTCGTGCTAAGTTTATAGAACGAGCCGAACCACTAGCATATAGTACCGAGTCTACAGGATAAATTATGCTAGGCGGTCTGTATTTAGCAGTAGCGTGGTAAAAATCAAGTGACCTTGCTACTTTAGAATGTGCATTTACCCGCGACCATTCTATGGGCTTGTCTTGACCTACGTAGCTCTCCAGTTCTAGAAGTGTTTTAAAGAAATCTGGGTCAGCAATACTTACTTCTGTACGTCCGATCGCCAAGGTGATCAATGGTCTTTCAGAGAGAGGAAGCTTTAATTCCTTTGCCAATTTTTCATCATCAAATCCGCCATACTCAAGACTGCCTAGTCCGAGTTCTTGTGCAACTAGATGTATATTTTGAGCTGCGTGACCTGCCTCTAAGAGTGAATAACGGTAACCTCTGTTTGCGTACTTCTCCGGATGAACGTCCAAATCTGCAGTGATTACAATGATTACGGGTGCGTTATGAAGTAAATCTTCACTGTTAAATACATGGCACAGCTTCTGACAGTCGACATCATTATTAAAATTAACTAGACCTTGTTCCGTGTGATTGTACTGGTAGTAACCGACATCAAGACCTTCACTTCCCTTATTAACAATGGCGTATAGTCTCAATGGATATAACCCACCTGCTGAAGGGATTGGTCTCTTTTCCTTAGAGTAAGCTGCATCTAAACATGTCGCGACTATGCTTGAACCAATTGGGCTATCTTCAAAACTCCTACACGATCTCCTCTCGTTTGAGAAGGACCCGATTGATGTGTCTATAATGCTAGGCCGAACCACTACCCCCTGTTTCGGCTCAAAGTTTTCCTTAGATGCTAGCTGAGCGATATCATGTGATGTCAATTGTCTATTGAAGAGTGCCGGGTTGGCCGTTAAGTCGTGAAAAGTCAAAAACTGTTCACGGCTATCAACCAATACATTAAGCTTTCTTAAGTCTACAATTATCCTCTCGATAATAGGCTTTTCATGACCTAATTCCAGTAAACGTTCTCCAATTTCATCGCCCGAGCTAAAGCCATCAGCAAGCCCCAAGATAGCACCTATCTCTTGGCCTAGGTTGGAAATGTTTATTTGCTTATCCTTTAGACAAAATGTCCAAATACCATCCTCGTAAATGCCAGGTCGGTGGTAAATTGGTATAAATTCATTATCTTCCATAACAAAACTACGGAGAGTACGGAATATAGTAGGACACTCACTAACAAGCCAGTAGCTAAAATGG
>JBBTTS010000021.1:0-5137 GCA_038064135.1 Patescibacteria group bacterium
TAATTGTACCGCCAGTAAAAGCTGATTTAGCTTGACCACCAGTTAACGTTAAAGCACCTCCAACTCCACTACCATTGGCTGTGCCACCTGTTAAAGAAATCGCTCCACCTGACCCACTCGTAGAACCACCCGTGCCACCATTAAGTGTCAATGCACCTCCGACACCTGTTGATCCTCCTGTGCCACCCTGAAGTGTAAATCCACCACCGTTACCCGCTCCGGTTCCATTTCCTAGCGTAACACTGAGATTTCCACCACGCTGTCCTCCAGCCGTTGCACTTCCGGAGTTAAGAGCTATATCACCTCCTGTAGAACTACCGCCATTTCCAGCTGTAAATGTTATATCACCAGAATTACCGGTTCCGGTTGCTGCGCCTGCAGTAAATGATAACGCACCACCTGCTTTGTTGGTCCCTACTCCAGCTGCAGCTTGCAATGTAATACCTCCACCGTTACCTGCTGCAGCGGTTCCACCGTTAATAGAAACTGCTCCACCGTTGCCCGTTGCACCTCCTGCACCAGCCTGCAAAGTTAAAGCACCACCTGCCCCCGTACCGTTACCAGTGCCAGACGAAACCGATAAAGCATCACCAGCAATATTTGAAGACGTAGTTGACGCTATTCCTAACGTGTGTGTTGCACCTGTATTTAATGTTGTAACTGTGAGATTTCCAGTAGTGTCAAACGTTAACCTTGTAATATTATTAGTTTCAATATCTAAACTATTAGCATCATTTGTGCCTAGTGTTGCCAAACCTGCCCAAGTTACACCACCTTGCACAAACGCACTTGTACCATCTGCTGACGAGCCAGATGTATTAAGAGTTATAACGCCGCTGTTATTTGGAATTGTAACTGTACGTGCTGCTGTTGGGTCAGAAACTTGAAAACTGGTACTAAAACCATTATCTGTTGCACCTTGAAAAACAAATGGTGTACCACCCAGTATTTCCGATGTAATTGTTAACCTATCTGTAGATGCATTTCCTAATAAAGTATTGCCGTTTAAATTGGTGGTTTCATCTACATTTAATGTACCAGCTATAGTTGTTATTATGCCCGTACGACCAATGGTTGGTGTACCTCCTGTGGTAGCTATGCTAATTGTGCTACCACTTTGTAAACTAAATGTACCGGCTGCATTATTCCCTATAGAAACTGCACCATTTGAAGTACCAGTGTTAATATTTGTAGCAAAATTTGAGTTTTCGTTAATTGATGAAATTGCCCCTGAAACAATTATGCCTCCGTTAGCTGTAATGGTGTCGAATGTTACATCTGATGTGGTAGCAATGCTTTGTGGTGTCGAAAGCGTAATTACATTTAGACTATTTGCAACATTTACCTGATTAGCTGTACCCACTATACTAACCGAACCAGTGAAGGTGTTTAGGTCTGTCACGGCATCGGATCCACCACCGCCACCTACACAAGCCGTAAATGATAATACTCCGGTGCCATCAGTCTTTAAGCATTGATTTGAAGTACCGTCGTCTGTTGGTAATGTTAATGTAAAGTTACCACTGGTGGCTCCACTTTGAATAGTCATTGTGTTTGCATTGGTGGAATTTCGAAACACTACGTTACCCGTAGTTGTACTTGCAACACCTAATGTTAAGCCGCTAGAGCCCTGTACAACCAAACTACCGCTTGCCGTCAGTATAGTACCTGATTCGCTTAATGTAGAATCATCAATTGTTTGGCCACCTGTAAATTTAGCAATGTTCCCAGCAATACCCCCTGGTGTGGTAACGCCACTACCTGAACCAGCACAATTGCCAAGTGTAACCAAACAAACGGTGTCACTTGCACCAACTCCTACGTCTGGAAAAGTAAAGGTGTGGTCGGCTGTAGGATCGGCAAATGCTATTGTTGACTCGAAAGTGTTATCGGTAGCGCCTTGAAATACCAGCGGCGAAGCACCTAAAATTTGGGCAGTCACCGTAAGTCTATCGGCAGTTGTGTCGCCAATTGTTGTACTTCCATTTATAGTTACCGCTCCAGATCCAGAGGTAAATGCACCCGAACCAAGCATCACCAGATCTAATCCAGAGCCAATCGTTACATTACCATTTAGATTTACAGCCCCTGTTCCAGATGCAAAATAGCCACTACTTAAGGATTGGTCGAAATTGCTGGCACCACCAACAAAATTAACATCTACACCACTGTTATAATTTAAGCCGTTTGCAACGTTAATTCCACCAAGACCAGAAAGTGTAAGGGTACTACCGGCATTAACCGATCCAATATTAATTGTTTGGGCAGCGACACCTGTAGTCCCGATGTTTATGACCCTAGAAGAATTTGTTGTACCTATGTTAATTGACGCACCCGTACCATTCTCTATACTAATAGTGCCCGTCAGATTAATTGATCCTAAATTAATATCTTCACTAAGTGTATCAACCCTGAAAATGTCTTCACCACTAGTATCTTCGGCTAAGATTGCATTTGCAGCGTCTGAAAATATTCTTAATTCGTCATTAATAGTTGTGTCGTGATTAAGTGTTATGGTGTCTGCAAAATTATTTACTGTAAATATAGAGCTACCAGCCGCAGTCCTTACGTTAAACGCCGTGGAAGAGTCTGATAGTACGTCTGTTGCAGCATTTAGCGTAACTGCTGGTGTTAGGGAATCAACCGTTAGGTAACTTGTTGATCCTGCCGCGTTCTGAACCCTAAATGCTGTCGTATTATCTGCAGTTGGCCTAACTATGGTGTTATATCCATTTATAAACACATTACCATTGTTTGAGCCGCCACCGCCAGCACCTCCGTAAATATTTACAGAACCACCGGTGCCTAGAGTATCACCTGCACCACCTCTTAAGTTTAGCGCACCACCAGTTCCGCTTGTCTTACTTGCCCCTCCACTAATTTGTAATGATGCGCCGTTGGCACCGCCAGTTGTTGATTGGATTGGATTGATCGTTCTGGTTACACCTGCTCCGCCACCGAAGGCAAGATCTCCAAATGTTGCATCGTCTGATGGGGCAAGCGATGAAGTATCGATACCTATTTGCCCACCACTAAATATTCTTAGTCTGTTGGACGAGTTATTTATAACTTGGAGTAACACAGAATCTGGATAAATTCCTGGGTCTACTGTGTTAGCTAAATACAGTGATGCTCCCCTGTTATTACCATTTTGTAACGCTAGTACCCGTCCAGAATCACCAGCATTTGAATTTGTGAAAGTATACAACGTGCCGTTTGTGCCAACACTTGCAGTTGAAGTATCTATTATATTTTTATTCAAATACTTTAAATCTCCAGTGATTGAACATGGGGAATTAATGTTATCTGTACATAACGTGCCGCTCTCTAGCGGGATGCCAATTGTATAATTTTGCGTAGCAGTTGCCCCGGGTGACATCTGAAATACAACCGAGCCGCCGGCATTAGACGCAAACTCTAATTGGCCAAGTACACTATTAGTACTACTGCCTAGCACTAATTTTGAACCACTTGTGTTATAAAGTTCAACATCGTCCGAATAGATTGTTACACCACTGGCAGCTGATTTTTTTACAAAAATACTGGTTGCTGATGGCCCGCCGCCAGTTGTAAAGCTACAAGTGAGTTGAGTCCAGCTTGTTGAAACAACATTGGTTGTCGATGTACAAACAGTGGCATCAACAGCAGCGCTACGATAACCAATATATATATCTGTCAAAGTACCAGATGATGAACGAAGCCAAAATGCTAGGTTATAGTTAGTATTACCACTTAACGCAACTGGAAATTCAGCTCCCTGATTTGGACCACCTAAATTATCTATATTTATGGCCATAGATTTGGTGCCTGTTCTGGCTTGTGCGCTGGTTGATTGCACGCTTAACGGAGCGTTCTTTGGGGCCCAACCGGCAGGTTGGGTTGGAGGGGTGTCACCTTCAAATGTTCCATTAGTTACTAAATTACCAGATTGATTGGTCGTATCGACTGTTAAAATTGGAACCGCAGAACTATTTTGAACCCTAAAACCAACACTATTGTTTACAATATTTTGAAGAGTTAATGCACCACCATTAGCCAAAGTAAGTGAATCCACACCACCATCTTGAAGTTGTAAGATGTTGCCGCTAGCACCTGTTTTGTTAATAAATACTGAACTGTTTGTTGAGGCGTCTACCTGTACTGAAGCCGGCGCTAGCTGGACATAGCTACTTGATCCACTAGCTGGTGCATAACCAGTACATACCGACCCGGTACTACATAGAGTGCCTGTTTCGTCCGGTAAGGTTAACGTCCTGACCGCCGTTGCTACACCTGATTGCAGTGTGATAGTGTTGGCATTTGTAGAATTTTGGAAAAGTATACTGCCTGTTAAAGCACTAGCGCGACCTAATTCCAAACGTCCATTAATATTAAATCTCGAAACTATATTTGAACCAGTATCCAAAAATTGAAGTAAATCGGTAGTTTGCCCAGTATTTGCCGACACGGCAACGGTTGGAGAAGTGTTTGTGCCAAGTACGTTTGAGGTTTGAAATGAACCAGATGCGCCCAATAAACTTGTGCCATTAATTCCTATAGAACCTGCTCCGGTTGCGTTACCTAAAATTGCGTTACTGCTGGTGCCAGAGGCGATTGCCTGAATTACATTTATACTATTGATTGAATTTGATGCGATTAATCCAACGGCAACTGCAGCACCGCCGACGGTGTCAATGGCAAATATTTCTGTTCCAATACTATTTCGAACACTAAGAGCATTTGTAGAATTAACAGTATTTTGTAAAGTAATAGAACCGCCGTCACTTGCAGTAAAGAATGCCGTGCCACCGTCTCTGAATTCAATTGTATTACCTGTTCCAGCAATATCTACTACTAAATCACTGTCAACTGCAGTATTGGCAAGGGTTATGTTTATATTTCGGTTGGCGGTAGTTAAAATAGTATTTCCAGAATCATATGCTTGCTGCAAAGTACCGGCACAAACTCCCCAGGTAGGCGAACCTGCAGTACTTTGTAAACATAAACCAGGCGCACCAGCTACTGTTGCCTGAATAGCACCTGATCCGTTTCCATATAACACTCCGTTAGCTGCTAGAGTATTAACGCCAATTCCACCACTACTAACACCGAGTGCATTTGTTAGACTCAAGCCCGTAAACTGCGGGCTGCCTGTTGA
>JBBTTS010000021.1:5147-11837 GCA_038064135.1 Patescibacteria group bacterium
GGTAAATTAAGTGATAAAACCTGGCCATTTGCAGTTATAGTTAATCCATTTGTGCCCGAAAGAGTTATGTTACTTGCCAGACCCTGTAAACTTAGAACTGTTCCGCCGCCGCTTAACTGATTTACTGCAGCTAATAATGTTGCGACTTGACCCTGTAAATTGCTAACAGAATTCTGAATACTGGAAATGTCTACGTCAGAAGCAAAAGAAACATAGCCACTTCCATCAAAATAAGTGACCTGGTTAGTGGATTTATCAAAATAAACCTGTCCGATTACAGGACCAGTTGGCTTTACTCCTGGAGTAAGTACAATTCCTTGGTTCGCTTGAATCTGGCCGTTAATCACAACTTTGTCGGAAGACTCGGTATTGATTGTGGTAACGTTTTTGCCGATTTGTGATAAATCTACTTCTTGAACTTTAATATCTGAAGTTAGTGCAGCTGAGTCGGGTAAATTATTATTAACAAGCTTTCGAAAGATTAATATACCCGAAAATATTAATAAAAGCACAAATAAACCAACACCCACCCATAACCAATTCCGTAGTTGATTGGCTTTTGGTAGGCTTACCGCCGCTGGTTTGGCGTTGTTTTTGACCGATGTTTCTAGCGAAGATTCACTTCGCCACTGGTCCTCGCCCATGATTTTTTGTTTTGTTTTAAGGGCAGTTTTTTATTTTTGGGTACACTGCGCCATAGAAATTTTACTCCTTAAAGTCAAAGTTGTGCAAGTATTTTATGCAATCTGTGGATAACTTATTAAATTAGTAGGATTGCGTAAGTGACCGCCACCCCTGAACCAAGCACTACCATAGCAATTATTATCACCCTAATTAGACTGCCGATTATACTGGACTTTGACAATGGGTTACGGCCCAGCGAAACAAAACTATTACGAATAGATGTATAAAGTACTATACCTACTAAAATTACTACCGTAAAAAATACCGCCCCAGATATAACTACTTGCACAAAACTTACAGGCTTACCTGTTATTTTTCTTCCAAAACTTTGGATTGCCGTCTCATCTTTATTGGCTTGTTGCCTACTTCCAAGAAGTATTTTAGCTTTGATTAAACCTACACTGGTTTGTTTTTTAGTCCCATCGTTTAATTCTACATCAATTTTTTTAACACCAGAGGTTGAATCATTAAGTTCAGCCGATGCAACGGCAATATATTTTACCCCTGGGGATGGTGGAAAGTCTTTCACTGCAATACCGGCAAGATTTGAAGCAATTAATAGGTCGCCAGATTTAATATCGCCGTTAAGCGTACTTGCTAAAATTTCAATTTCTCCATTCACAGCAACACTTATGTCGCTGTCTTTGGGCCTAACATCAACCAAAGATTCATTACTCTCAACAGCAACACCTACAACGTATTTATCATTAGCCGTGGTAGTTTTTTCTAGTTCATTTGCTCCATCACTTTTAATGCTTACAACCGCACCCTTAGGTATTGCTACTGATGCCTTAAAACCTTGCGTTACATTACTTGCCAATCCGATTGAAATCATGAGCGACAGACATACTATAACTAGAGTACCTATGCTAACTAGTGAAAATACTTTTGCCCTCATAATGCTTTAGCTAATATTGTAGTACTATTACAGAATTTATACTACTGTCGACTAATTATTTAATACTAGAGTTTTTATGTATTCTTGCCAGTCTTCTTGGTCTAATTTTTTTTCAGATATTAAAAACAACAGTAGGTTTTTAAAAATTAAGACACCTCTTTGCATTTCTGAATCCGGAATATCATAATAATAAAAATTTCCACTATTGGTTTCAGCAACTTGACGAGATGTAATAGATAAACCATAAGCTTGTGCTATTGAATTTGCAGCTTTTTCTAAGGTTTCTTTATTTTGTACTTCTTCTATTTTTAGCTGTTGTTGACTTACAATTATTTTTTTTGAAAAATATTCATCTTCGAAACTTGCAGATTTTTTGTCGGGACTATACCTTAGACCGGTATCTCCCGATGCTTTTTTATTTAGTGAAACGGCTGGATTAAAATCAGGTTTAACAACTTGTGATTGTTCATTTTTTTGTTCTTCATTTTGTTGTTTTTCTGACGACGTTAAAAGTACTTTTATACCTGTTATAATCAATATTAACGCTAAACTAACTACAAGGTGTGGTTTGAACCTTTTAATAAAATTTGATAGTTTTTTGGAAATAATAATATGTTTAATTTTTGGTAACTTGAGCGTTATCTGGTTAGGTATTTTAATTTTGGGAAGCTTGAATTTAATCACACTTGGTATTTTGCTTTTATTTTTATTTGTTATGACTTCAACAACTGGAGTGGCTGGTTTTAGACGTTTTCGTAATCGTTCATCTGCTGTATTTAGCCATTCCGTATCTGAATCACTATGTGCTTTTTTGCGAAATATATTAAATCTTGTTATTTTTTGAAACATAATACTGTTTTAAAAAGGAGTATCTAGGGGTTGTTGTTCACCACCAGTAAAGGTTTTACCATGACGAAGCCTTTTAGAAGGATCCGAGGTAAAAAATAGACTTAAATCTGATACAGTCGGACCTCTTGTGACATCTTCAGGATATCCAAATGTTTGTGATGCGTCTATACTTACATAAAAGTAAAAATATCTTGCACAGTTTATATTTCCGCCACCGCTTTCTTTAGGTGTATAAGTACCGGGAGTACCTAAACTAACATCTCCTACATTGGTTTCTGCCCCCCATGTGGTCATTTGTGCCATTGTGCTAGAAGTACCACAATCTTCGTTGGGATTAACTAGCGTGTCTAAATCATGCATACTTCTATATTTTAACTGCCACCTGGCACCAATAGAATTATCTATCCCGTTCATAAGCCAGTCTGTAGGAAATACATCAGTGTCTGTATCAATCATTCGAGAGAAAATTGCAACTTGTGGTTGAGATTTTACTGATGAATGGTAATGTCTGTTCGTAGCAAGAGGCGCGCTGCAACCACCTCCCATCGTATATAATTTACCCTGTGAATAAGCTACTGCAGCGCCGTATCTGTCACCGGTGTAACGTACATTTGTTTCGTACCATTCGCCCGTACCAGTTGGATTATTCCCTGTTGCAATTGTTGTATTTGCACTAATTGGTGTAATTATAGTGTTTGGTAAGCATGTGCTTGCTGCACTACGACCACCAATCAAATATATGTATCCATTAGCAGATACTGCTTTCGCATCACGTAACGGACCAGGCAAACTAGTTGTATATGACCATGCTCCCACGGATCCATCTTGTATAACATAAATTGATCCAGCACTAACAGTTTTGCTTGCGTCAACAGTTATTGATGTACCACCTGTATAGCCTGTTATGGTAGCTTTTGAACCATCACTGTATTGAATAGTGTTGCCTACCATTGCACTGGTAAAAGTTGTACCCGATCCGGTTACCGTTGTACCTGATTGTGAAATAGTTCCAGTCTTATATCCAATCGATGTATATTGAGCGTCATTTAAGTAATTTGTACCATCAAAACCTCCAAACAAATATAGATTATTTGCATAAGCCGTCATTGCCAAGCCAGTTCTGGCAACATTAAATGATGTTGAAGTTGACCAAGCCGAAGTAATATCACCCCCAGAAACTAATTTAGGACTGACATAAACTGTTGCTGATACTGCAGCAGTACCATCTAGCCCGCCAAGAACATATAATCTATTATCCCAAACCGCCGAACTAAATTTAGTTCTGGCAGCAGGTAATCCATTGGTTGCAGCTGTACCATTCCAAGTAGGATTTCCAGACGAAATACTTGACGTGTAATAAACAGTACTTTGTTCATTTGTCGATGTGTCGTCTTGACCTCCGATGTAATAAAGTGTACCTCCGGACACTTCTAGACTTCCCCACGCCCGATCAGCGGGTAAGTTTCCTCCTGCAGCCCATGTACCAATGGTCCCGTCAGCAGCACTTATTGCTGCATATTGAGTACTATTTGTTGCATTAGTACAGTCAGTAGCACTTATACAACCACCAGTAACGTATAAATATCCACTATAAATTGCCGAACTAGCCCCCCATCTATCTGTATCGACACTAAATGTCTGGTCGCTTTGAGCAGTGAAATCCGAGGCAGCACCACTATCATTATTATAAAGTTGAAAAATTTGGACTGCATCTTCAAAGCTTGTACAACTACTTGGACTATTTCCTACATCACATCCACCAAAAACATAAGCATAAGAATTAGATACAACCATGCTTAATCCCCATCTTTGATTAATTTCGATAGACGAAGTTATAAAACTGTCAATGCTGCCATTACTTACGTTCATCTTTGACCATTCAATAAATGGAATAACTGTAGAGGTATCACCATCATAACCACCAACTGTGTAAATGTGACCATTATAACCAAAACTAAAGCCACGTCTGCGTCCTACAGACATTTTATTAGGAAGATCAATCCAGTCAGCACCACCGTCAACAGCAACAACATTATTATTATTGTCGAATTTGGCATATAAAACATCGTCTTTATCTGTTTCAGCTTGGCTCAGTCCTCCAATTAAATAAATATAATTAGCATAGACCGTACCAGAGTGCGTTCCCAGTCCATCAGTAGTTGCGCCAGTTCCTGGCGTAGAATCTATCCTAAGCTGTCCAGAAGTACTGCACCCAGAAACGCTACCGGTCGTTGTTATGTTGCATTTGTATACTTCCTGTTCGTAATCACTACTCGAACACCCAGCACCACCCGCGCTTGTACCGCAGCCACCAAATACAAACAAATTTCCCGGATTAGATCCAGCAGAAGCTGGATTTGCTCGAGCGTATGCATAGGTATACATTACATCTTCCGTAATGCCAGCTGTGGTCATATCAACACTTTCCCAAGCACCATTTAAGCTACCATCACTATTTGTGTCATTATAGTAAATATTTGTTGAAATAGTTGATCCTGTTAAACCACCTACAATATATATTTGGTTGCCAAATACTGTTATGCCACCAGCTGCTACTCCTGTTGTACCATTTACTCTGTTAGTAGAATCGACGCACCATGCTCCATAGCTTGTTCCACCACAGGTTGTAGGCGCCGACAATTGACCATTGGTGTTTATTGAAACATAGGCTATATTACCTGTAGCGTCGGAATCGTCCCCTGCAGGATCTGAACCGCTACAATCATAATCGATACACCCACCAATTACATACAAATATCCGTTTAGTATGGTAGTCATCACCAGTAACTGTCCTCCTTCACCGGCATCATCTCCTGTAGGAGGTAAGTTACAATTATATGGTGCACCGCCGCTACAGGGAGCCGTACCACTGGCTACAGAAATACTAACCGTTGATACTTCACCTGCAGGATTTATTACACCGTAATCTACATCAGCTAAAGTAGAGATGCATTCACCCGTAGTTGTGTTTTGTTGAGAACAACCGCCAATCCTATAAAGTCCATTTTGCCAGCCAACAATATTGTAGCCAATTCTTTGATTTGATAGATTAGTTATACTTCCCCATTCGCTAATTGACCCGTCAGCGTTTATGCTACCAAGTTGTGTATCGCTTGCAACAGTTGTGCAATAACCGCTACCATTTACGGCTGTACAGCCGCCAGTTAGATATATGTATGCCCCCCACACGGTAGTAAATGTTCCACCAAGAGAACTCCTTGCTGTCGTAAAGCTTGTAGTAGCAGTCCATGTATTCATTGTGCCATCAGAATTAATTTTGGAATAATATACTGCTGATTGCAGGGTGCCGGTATTATTACCGCCGATAAGGTACATAGTTCCGTTATACATTTGCACGTTGTGCCCATGTCTTGCTGAAGGTAAAGCTTGCATTCCGGCTGTTGTCCAACTTCCTAATCTGCCGTTTGGCAAAATATCTGCTTCTTCGACTGTTGTCACGCCCCCAGTACTTGCATTTGTTTGACCACCTAAAACATACATCCGATTATTATAAGCATAAGCAGAGAAGTAACTTCTGGCAGTTCCACCATTTAAGCCCGTATCGGAGTACCAATATACCCAGTTAAGTTTATTTGTATCTGTTGGATGCCATAATTGTGGTTCTCCATTTGCTCCAATTTTTGCAATAAAAACAGTACTCTCACGATTTGTGCCGTCTGTACCACCCATAACATAAAGATACCCATTATACGCTAACATGGAATGTCCACGTCTAGCCTCCGCTAAATCATAATCTGTATCTGTACACCAACCGCTACATACTCCTGTGCCCGGATTAGGACTTTCTATAGCTAAAGTAGTTGAATTAAATTTTGCCCAATTTAGATTTGCCTTTGATGCCGGTGTTACAGATACTGGATTTATCGCTATAGTACTTGCTCCGTAAGTATCGTTTAATGAACTGTCTGCTAAGGTTGCAGTACCTGTAGATACACCCGATAGAGGTGATGTATCAAGAGTAGCTGCTGCATAAGCGCAGTCATTAGCTCCTGTTGATCCACCGGATAAAATTTTTGTGTGACCACTTGGAACCCAAGCTGTTGTACTAGGTTCGTCGGCATCAACACCGGTCGCTCTAACAACTAATGTTGCGTCACTGTCTGGCGTTGTAGCCGGAAATATAGGTACTGCGTTTGTACCGGAGCTTCCAGTCCCTGCGGTTCCTGAAACAACATCAGAAGAATTAAAACCCGTAACTCTAACTATGACACCAGCCCATTCCTCACTAGAACCTGTCC
>JBBTTS010000022.1:0-5019 GCA_038064135.1 Patescibacteria group bacterium
ACTAAATATTGTGTACTTACAAATGGAGTAATCGTCAAATTATTTCGCATTCCCAAGTTTACGTGAGCTGTTGTTATGTCCGATACGGACCCACTTGTGTCATATATAGTACTGGTATCTCTAGCCAAAGTTGTAGTGCCAGCACCCCCATCGGCATCAAACTGAGTCCAGTTAGTCCCAAGGGCTGAATCAACACTACCATCAACAGCGTGGTTAACGTCTGCGCTCACATTTACACTTAAATTATCAATGTAATAGGTGCGAACTGTGGCATCAGTTTGCCTTATCATTACAGAGTTGCTTGATGTGATTGTAGTACCGTTTGGTGGTGCATAGAAAGTACAAGTAACTCTAGTCCAAACACTTTTGCCAACCGTATATCCGGCATTATAAATTCCATAATTTTGGCTTGATACTGTTTGAGATTTATCAACAGTTAGCGAAGTTGCACTTCCAAATGCTGTAATAACTGCAGAATTTCCATCTGCGAAATAAAATGTTTTACCGACCATAGCCGAAGTCCAGGTAGTCCCAGAGCCTGTAATGGTTGTTGTAGATTGACTAGCGGTACCAGTATTGTAATATGGTGTACCTGTAACACAGTGACGAATATCTGATCCGTTGTATGAATAAATTGTGTCAAGAGTACTAAATGACGAGTATGCAGAATCGGCCCTAATACTGTAAGAAACAGTGTATTTCAAGCCATTTGTTAGTGTTGTCGATAAAGTGTTTTCTACGCCCGATGCGGCAGCCGCCGTAGTAACAACTTTTGCCGAACCTTGACCAGTGGCAACAGTGATTGTATCGCGGGTAATTGTCCCGCTTACCGGGGTACCTGTCCAAGCAGTAAATGTAGTAGATTCACCACCACCATTTACGGCGTATTCTGTTGCGTTATTATTGACGCTTAGTAAGTTACTTCCGATCGAGGTCTGAACCTCTAAAAGTGCGCCTGTGATTGGTGTGGTTGCGTTATTACGGATTGTTAAACCGTCGGCAGCGCCACCGGATGCATTTAAGACTAGTTCTGCACCACCAGCACTGGTAAGAGTGTTGTTGTAAGCGGCCTGAAGGTCGGTTGAACTAGAGGCTCCAGCTGCCGTCCAATCGGCACCATTCCAAATTAGCGTTGCGGTAGTATTTTCACGCATAGAGATATCAATCTGTGTGCCACCACCGTTTATGCGAAGTGTAAAGTCATTAGTGTTGTCCACACCTGTAACGTAAACTGTTTTACCCGCCGTTGTAATGGTTGGGTCTGGCATTGTAACAATCAGACTCCCAGCAGTAGCATTAATTAATACAGCCGAATAACTGTCGACATTTGCCTGAGTGATTGTGCAATTTACACCACAATTTTGTTGGGTCGCAGTAGAAAACGCCGCGGTACTTAAAACAACCAATCCCCTAACTGTTCCGGCGTTGTTTAGCCCACCATTAAGGTTTAGTTGGCCTCCATTGCCACTCGTAGAACCCCCAGTACCACCCTGAATAGTTACAGCTCCACCGACACCAGTTGCACCTCCTGTGCCGCCCTGAAGTGTTAATGCACCACCAGTTCCTGCCAATCTTCCGGCCCCAGTAGTAACCGTTATTGCACCACCATTAACATTAGTGGTTCCAGAAGCATTTGCGGCACCAGCTGTCAAACTTATTGAACCGGCTGCTCCAGATGCTCCGCTAGAACCACCAGCGCCGCCAGCACCAGCCTGAAGAACAATACTACCACCAGCTCCACCTGTTCCGGCAGTACTTGTACTTGCAGCACCTCCGGTGCCACCATTTATTGTAAATGTACCAGCAGCACCACCAACCGTACTGCCGGATGCACCAGACTGAGCACCACCTGTACCTGAATTAAGGGTTGTGGCAGCACCGGCACCGGCAGTTAAACCAGCACCCGAAGTACCAGCCGCTGCACCACCAGTTCCACCTTGTAAACTAAACGCACCTGCTGCACTTGCTGTTCCAGTGCCAGTTGAGTCACCACCGTCACCTAGAGTTACGGTTAGTGTGCCGGCTGTACCGCCGTTGCTGTTTGTGCCACTGCCATCACCTGCATTACCAACAGTTACTACAATATTTCCCGAATTTCCCCCAGGCGTAGCACCAGAACCAGCAGTGGCATTAAATGATTTTAATGTGACTGATCCGGTTGAGTTTCCTGTGCTTTGACTTGAACCTCCAGCCAAAGTTAATGCACCTCCGGTGAGGCCACCAGTTGTGACTGTTCCACTCGTTCCACCTTGTATCGTAACAGCACCTCCAACCGCACCTGATGTATTTCCACCAACACCACCTTGCACAGTAAGTAATCCACCATTATTTGTAGTTTTACCATCTCCGCTTCGAATCGTTAGCGCACCACCTGTACTAGCTCCGGCAGTTGCGTCCCCTGCATCAATAGTAAGCGCACCACCAGCGCCAGATGTTGTGCCACCAGCCCCTGCCGCAATTGACAAAGCGCCACCAGTATTCGCCCCCGTTCCAGCGCCACCAACCAATATTGATACTGAACCACCAGTACCACTGTTTGTATTCGCAGCGGATTGTAAAACTACTGCTCCAGTAGCAGCATTACCACCATTTTCACCACTACTTAGTGTTAATGCACCTCCAGTAGTATTTCCAGAAACATTTCCAGCGCCAGCTATTAAACTTATTGCCCCTCCATTAACAGATGTAGCATCTGGATCGAATAGAAGCGATCCGCTTGTACCGTCAGCTCCACCCCCATAACCTGCATATGTTGTTATTGCGGCAGCTGTAGAATTATTGATAGTGGCAGAAGCTCCCGTAAAAGTAAACAGCGTTGCATTAGTAGATAGTGTGGTCGTACCACCTCGCCATAACTGTACTTCGCGAGCAGAGCCAAAGGCAATGCCACCGGCAGCTGTTGGGGCAGAATTACAGGTAGTAGATGCAGCATCGGCACAGACCCACAAAGTCTGTGAATCGGCAGCAGCAATTGCGATGCCGTAATCACCTGTTCCGGCATTTTGAGCAGCTACATACAAACCATAATTTGTTGTCAGCGATCCACCTGTAACACTAGCAGACTGGATAAACATGCCGAAACCTTGTGTAATAGATCCATTGGCTACAGTAATATGACCATTTACTCCAATAGCATTACTTAGAGTGTTTCCCGTACTATTTAAGCTCAGTTGGCCATCAATTGCCGTGGCGATAGTAATAGTTTTAGAAGTGCTAGAGTTATTTATGGATAGTGACGAATATATACCGTATTGACTACCAGTCTGATTACCTGTACCTAAAACAGTATTGTTCGAAAATATTCCATATGAATTTAAGGCTGTGTCACCAGTAATATTTTGCGTTCCATTTACAACCAATCCAAACGGCGTTTGAGTAGTGGAAGTTGAAGTATTTGCAACCTTTAGTCCTGCATCACAAGGTTCAAAAATTAAGAAAAACGTGGAACAATAACCCGGATTACCCGCACTGGTGTAGCCAATTTCGACAGTATTATTTACAGTATCAACACTAAATGGAACGTTCCCAGCTAGGTCACGAACTTGTAAGGCTGTGCTAGAATTTTCTGATGGTGTAATAACTAAAGGCGAATTTAGTAAAGTATCTAGTGTAATAGTGTTTGGCGCGTAAGAACTACCAGTTGTTGCTGTAGCACGTAAAGCAACATTATCTATAAAAATATTTCGTGCAGTTGCATCAGATTGTTTTATATAAATGGCTGTACTAGTTGCACCAGCAGTGAAGGTACAATTAAATCTGTACCAGCCGTTTGATGAAACGTCTACATCTACATCACCTACGCCATTACCCGTTGGAGAACAATCTGTATCACTGCCACCATTTACATATCCAAATTTTAATGTTGTCATCGAACCTGTGTCTAACCTAGCGTAAAAAGACAAATTGTAGCTTGTAGCATTTGTTAGGCTAACCGTATAGCTTGCGCCGCTGTTAGCACTTGCTGCTGTAGCAATTTTTAGAGCTTTTGCTCCATAAAATCCATAAGTAGAATCTGATGTTAATGTAGATGATGTCTTTATAGACCAACCCGTCGTATTTGTTTCGAAATTATTATTAGTTATTAAGTTCGAAAATGGCTCACTGGCACTGTATGAAATAGGATTATAATCCGTATCCTGAATAGCAAAGTTACCACTGGCTTGTGAGTAATCTGTTACTCCACTAATAGCTCCAGCACTAGATATATCTATATTAGTTGTTTGTAGACTAAATGTTCCACTACCACCACCAATGGTTACTAATCCTGTGGATGTACCTGTATTTATATTGGTGGCGTTGTTTGCACTAACATTTATGTTAGTTATGCCCACTACCGCGGTTGTACCAGTTATAGTTGTTGCACCATTAATTCCTATAGTATCCAAACTATCACCAATAGTTACTGTGTCGGCATCAGCATTGTTTGCTAGAGTTAATGTGTCACAGGCAGCAGAGTTACATATAGATACACTGGTTGCTGTGGTGTTGCCAATTGCTAAAGCTCCTGCCGTTGCTACATCGATACTTGGAGATAGTACTGAAGTATCAGCATAAAGCGTACGCCAACTGAATGCCGAGGATCCAAGGTCTAAAGTATTGTCAGCATTTGGTGTTAGTGAAGCGTTGATGGCAATAGTACCGCTGAGGTTCGATAGTTGTTGGTTGGCACCGCCACCGCTAAGGGCTGCGTCGGAAGTAATACGCCAAAGAGACGCGCCCGAATCATAAACTAATGTTATTGCACCACCAGCCGCTAAAGTAAGATCTGAACCCGTACCAGTAGTTATTCTATTTGCAGCAGCTGAACCTACGTTATTATTAGCTAATGTAGCAGACTGTCCGGCAGCATTAACTAACGTAAGTATCCGACCATCTACTCCACCAGCAATACCGGTTATAGTCTGGGCAGACGCACCAGTAAGTCTTATTAATGATCCTGGGATACTAACATCATTACTTGTCCCTGTAGTAGAAAAATCTGTTCCCTTTAAAGTAGCCAGATATTTAGCTGCAGCGATA
>JBBTTS010000023.1:0-6285 GCA_038064135.1 Patescibacteria group bacterium
GCAGGGCACCAAAATAAAGTATCAAAATGCGTAGATTCTACCCACCAGAAGGACACGATTTCGTCAATTCTGCCGAAATTCGTGAATTAGAAAGTGAGAATAAGTTTTTAAAAGAACGAAAATATTTTGACGATCTTACTAATTTTCGGGCTGAAATATTTGGAAAAATGCAATGTAGTGGCGGAATATCAGATCGAGGTGACGGGTGGTCAATTTTTTTACCAGAAATAGAGTTTTTGGGATCATCAAAAGCCATATTGCCAAAAATCGACTTACTGCTTCGTGCTTTTGCAACGCCAGACGGCAATCCATCTATTATCAGAATAATTAGAAATGAACGTTTTGGAATTGGTCAAGCAACTTCACTTATTACACATGATTTTGTAGCAGATGGAATTGGAAACTGTTTATATCATGTTGACGCCAGACCGATAAATTTTGCTCAAGATGGTTTAGGAAATTTAGCTGTTTCATTTGTTTATGGTGAAGACGAACACGGCGGAATACACTTAACAGCCAGCGGCAATTATTTTGAAACATTTTGTCATATGGAAGATTTAATCGGTGTGTATAATTTAGAAAAAGTTAGAATTAGACCATTTGGACAAATTTTCAATTTAGAAGATAGAATTACAGCTTTAGAATTTGGATATCAATTATTTGAAGAAATAAAGAATATTGATCCTATGCTTGTTAGTCACCCAATTCAACAACTTTGAGACCCTAAATGTTGGTATGCCAGCTCTAAAACTTTTATTTTTATAAGTAAGTCATGAAATAAATCAATGTTACAATTTGATAGATGACAAGGTTGGGATGAAGAAGTTAGATCAAATCGGTTCGCACTTGGCAGTCGTATTGGTAGCTATTTTGGTACTTGGTGTAATTGGCATTGCTGGCTGGCGGGTAATGAGTAACGACAAAAAAGAACTGGTGATTGGCGCAAATAATGGTGGCACGGATAATAAGAAAGACTTGTCAGCAGAAAGTCATGGTTCGGTAAGTTGGCAATGGGATGGCAGCAAGTGGACTTCTTTAGGTGCGCCGCCCAAATGCGATGAACCAATCAGCTTCAAGCAAACAGCAGTTGATACAGCATTGGTCGAAGGTATATTGTATCCCGGCCAAGTCCGCGGCGGAAATTACAAACCGCACGGCGGTTTTTGGCTAAAAATTTCAAGCAACGCCGTCCAAATAAAAGCCATCATAGATGGCACGGTTGTTAATGGCTCTCGCTATATCGAAATGGGCGAAACACAGTATATGTTTACTATAGTTAACGACTGTGGTTTGGCATACCGCTTCGACCACCTTCTTGAACTTTCACCAACCTTCAAAACATTGGCTGATCAATTGCCGACTGCCAAAGAAAACGATAGTCGAACCACCAATTTCAACTCTGGCGCCAAAGTCAAAGCCGGTGATGTGGTTGCCACGGCGGTAGGCTTTAAGCAAAACGCAAACTACACATTTGACCTTGGGGTTTATGATTATCGCCAAGCAAACGAAGCCTCAAAAATATCTGGGTACAAAGTTAAAGTGGGTGGAGACCTAAACCAAGCCGGCTATGCCATTTGTTGGCTTGACCTATTTGCTGGCGCAAACTACTCCAGCCTGCCAGCCTCCGACCATACCGCCGGCAAAACCAGCGATTATTGTAGGTAGAAGTTCTAAGCAATAATATTTAAGTCAGATGTTTATGCCAAATAGGAGCGTCTCGCCCAGGACCGTATTGATCTTTTTGAAGTGTTACAGGGTTTCCAAAATGCTCGTTCCAAAACGGCCATCCGCTCTCTTGATATCGAGGTTCGCTATTCACGTCAATTTCTGTAATACCATTGTCTTTAGCGTGAGTAAATAGTTGTTCTAGAAGAAAAGTCCCCACACCTTGCCTTTGGCTGTCTGGTGAAATATATGCATTAATTATTTCCACGGCATTGCCGCTTGTGTACGATTTCATTTTATCAGACGGTGGCATGAGCCCTATCATGCCGGTGACGTTGCCGTCGGTATCTTGCGCAAGGACATAAAGCTTATCGTTTTTTCCGTCAATACTATCTTTTACCGTAGCAAGGACGCCATCTATCTCGTCAGGAATTGGCAAAACTAGTACATTGAACTGGATTGTTGGCACTCTTGACATGAGAGTGCTAGTTTTTTATACTTAAATAAGAGGTATACAAGGCCTCTTTAGGAAACAATAAAGGAGGGAACTTATGAGTAATATCGTAAAATTTGATCCTTTTGCAGAAATGCAAGCACTACAAAAACAATTTTTTGGAGACGATTGGTTTACGCCAGTTAAAGCTATGCAGCTTCCCATGACTGATGTTTACACAGAAGACGACAATCAGTTAAAAGTTGAGGCTCATTTGCCTAATTTTACGGAAAATGACATTGATATACACGTAGATAATGGCACATTGGTAATTAGTGCTGAAAAACATGAAAAAGAAGAAGACAAGAAAAAGAAATATGTCGTGCGCGAAAGTAGTAGTAGTTTTTATCGCAGAGTTCGTCTGCCAGATGTTGCCGACGAGGGCAAGGTTGACGCGCATATGAAGGACGGTGTTTTGACCGTTACTGTTCCGTTCAAAAAGTTGCCCGCTCCAAAGAAAATTACGATTAAGAAGAAGTAGTGACTGTTTTTGTAGATGTTCGTGAAGTGGATGAATTTTATTCTGATCATCTACCCGGTGCTATAAACTTGCCACTTAGTAAATTAAAGCAAGGTGAATTTGGTGAACTAGCTGGGATACATAACGTTAAGTTAGTGCTCTATTGTCGTAGCGGCAATCGATCTGAAATTGCCAAGAAAATATTTGAATCTAGTGGATACATTGATGTCATCAACGGTAAAAATATCAAACATATACAAATGTCAAAATATTAATGGTACGCGCTTAACGTTTGCAAATTGCCGCATAGCTGCCTATAGTTTCATATAAGTAACCAAGGGGGCGGTGTGAACGAAGATGAACAAAACCAGTCTGACGATGATCAGATAAAATCAGATTTAGCCAATCAAGAAGTCGAAACACATGAAAACGATAATCCCAAAGAATCTATTGTCGCTAAAGATAAGAAAAATCCCCTCAAACGATTTATAGAATGGTATAAATCGCACAAAAAATTAGCCATACCCACTACTGTTGCTCAAATCTTGGTAATAATTTTGTTGTTACCTGTTAGTAGAATGACAGTTTTAGGTCTATTTATTAAAAAAAGCATCACAATACAGATTAGTGATACCGTAACAAACAAGCCGGTTAGCGGAGCCGATGTGTCGCTAGGGAGTCAAAAAGGTCAAACCGGTAATGACGGAAAAGTTGTTTTAATTTCCCCTTTAGGCAAAAAAACTTTAGCAATTACCAAAAAGTATTACAAAGATTATTCACAAAAAATAACTGTAGATATTAATAAGCCCAAGGACACGGTAGAAGTAAAAATAGATGCAACCGGTAGGCAGGTAAATATTACAGTTAACAATCGAATTACCAGTTTGCCGCTTCATGACGCACTTATATCAGCACTGGACACAACTGCCAAAACAGACGAAAAAGGTAAGACCACCATAGTACTTCCTGCCGATAAAACAGAAGTCGATGCAAAAATAACAAAAGATGGATTTAACGAACAAGCTGTAAAAATAATCGTTACCGACAAAGATGATCCTAAAAATATTTTTAGTCAGACGCCGAGTGGAAAAATATATTTTTTGTCTAAATTAAGCGGTAAAATTGATGTAGTAAAAACAAATCTCGATGGCTCCGAGCGAAAGACTGTGCTAGCAGGCACCGGTAAAGAGGCCGAAACCGAAACTGTGATGCTAGCTTCGCGCGACTGGAAATACTTAGCACTAAAATCGCGCCGTGAGGGCGATAAAGCCAAGATTTATCTTATCGAAACTGATAGCGACAAATTGACGACAATCGACGAGGGTGATGCCGAATTCGACCTTACCGGTTGGACCGGTAACAATTTTGTTTTTACCGTAAGACGCACTAATTATCAACCCTGGCAACCCAAAGCCGTAGCATTAAAAAGTTTTGATGCTAAAGCGAAAAAATTAAACGTACTTGACGAAACCGGTGCTTCGGGTGATCAAAACAATTATGTACAGGAAAATATTGGTTGGGTTAGCGGTATAGGCACAAGCCAAATAGCTTATTTTAAATCTTGGAGTGTTTTCCACCAATTTGTAAGCATCAATTTCCCAGAACTGTCTGGAAAAACTTCGCAGTTAATAACAATTAACCTTGACTCCGGAACTACAAAAAAGCCTGTAAAAGCTTATAATTTAGCCACGGATATTACTGATTATCGAAATTTTTATGCACCTACTTCTTCATATTCGGTTGTTTTATATGAGCCAAACGAAATTTATTTTGCAACATCAGATTTAGACGGTACACAAACTTTCAGCGTACTTAAAAACGATAAAGTTACAGAAAATAGTATGGAATCTAAGGCTTTCTTCGACCTGGGTAAACAATATCCAACTTTTCTACTTTCTCCTGATGCTAAGGCAACTTTTTGGTCAGATTCACGTGATGGGAAAAATGCACTATTTTTAGGTGATAGTGCGGGTAAAAACGAAAAACAAATCGTATCTTTGAGTGAATATTTACCTTATGGCTGGTACTCTAATGAGTATTTATTAGTTAGTAAAAAAGGTAGCGAACTTTACATTATTGGGAAAACAGCCCCAGGAGAACCTGTAAAAGTAAGCGATTACTATAGGCCGGCTGTTATCTATAACGGGTATGGCGGTGGATACGGCGGACTTTAGGGACTAGTTACCGCCACCGCTACCCGAGTTGCTGCCAGAATTGTCGTCTTCTTCTTCGCTATTGTCGTCATCTTCTTGATCATCTTCCGATGAATCATCATCATCGGAATCATTACCGCTTCCAGAATTATTACTTCCAGGCCCGCTATTTGACTCGTTTTTAACTCTTACTACACTTCCGTCAGTTGCTGAAACATCTACTCGGCCGCCGTCACTAAAGCGAACACTGTATACTACTTTTCCGTCTTCGGTTTCAAGTTCGATTTTTGTGACTGTTTTACCAGGCCTTTGAGCCTGTGCAATTTCGCGTGCTTTCTCAATTGTTATGCCGGCAACAAAGTCTGCAGGAACAGAATCATCGATTTCAAGATCATCATCGTCGGTATTAGTTACAAGTTCACCTGTTTTTGCATTATAAAGCTTAAAACTACTGTCACTGTATCGAACTTTGTAAATTAATCCGATATCTTCGTTTTCAAGTTCGATACTGCTAAGTGTCGTGCCCGCTGGAGCATCGGTTAATGCTTTGGCTTTGATTGCATCCAGCGATAAAATACCACTAAGATCATCAGGTAAAGCAGATTGCCGGTTTAATGAATTTCGGGTTTGACCGCGGGCCACTAATGCCGATGCACCGCCCACGAATGCTAGTGCCAGCACCATTGCTCCTATCGGCAGTAATTTATTACTAGTTAATCTTGATAAAAATGAAGTTTTTGCTTCTGACATTTGATGTTCTCCTTTAAAAAGTTGACTTTTTAATTTACTTTTAAACTTTGGATCAATAATTAGTTGGTCTGCATGTAGTGTACGCGAAATGTCTTTAGGAATTCTACTCATTTTTCAATAGCCTCTCCTTCAAATAAATATGGCGTCTTCAGCATTTCACGCAGTCGGTCAACTGCTCGTCGGTAAGTGGTTTTCACATAATTCACGTCCTTTCCAAGCTCGTTGGCAATTTGTTTATTAGTACGCTCTTCTAAAAGTTTCAAACTTAATACCAATTTTTGCTTTTCGGGCAACTGATCTATGAATGGTAAGACTCTGTTGTGCGGCTCATGAGATTCAAATTGTTCGATTTGGCTGTGACTATATATTTCAAAATCTTCGATGTTTTCAACGTATTCTAGTGCTGCTTGATAGCGTTCGCGTAAAAATCCAGCCCAGGTATTGCGCATAATTCCATAAAGATATTTTTTTGAATCTTGCATTTGAGTGCCACGTTGCCTTTGTTCGATAAAGTTAACAAAAGTTTGGCTTGTCAAATCTTCGGCAATTGACCGGTTCAAACATTTGACATAAAAAAATTTATATACTTTGTCGACGTACTTATCGTAGAACTGTTCAAGTTCCATTAGATTTTTGATGCCCTCCATTATCCATGTAGTAAACCGGGTACATTTTTATCATACACCCCTGAGGCAAAGGAGTCATGATATAGTGTAATCAATGAACGATCTTGGCCAACAACAAAATCCTATGCCTGGCAGCAA
>JBBTTS010000024.1:0-3511 GCA_038064135.1 Patescibacteria group bacterium
AAACAAGAACCACCAAAACCACTAACAGAAGCTTCGCGCCTTACTGGTGCGCAAGTAAATCCGGAGTTTAATAATTTACCTATAGTAGCCTCGATGATCGAAAATAGTCCGGACGCTAGGCCGCAATCGGGTTTGAAAGAAGCTGGGTTGGTGTTTGAAGCCATTGCCGAGGGTGGAATTACTAGATTTATGGCGCTATACCAGCAATCTGGGCAGCCAGCTCAGATCGGCCCAGTGCGATCAGTAAGACCTTACTACTTAGATATTGCTGCTGCCTATGATGCCGGCATTGCCCATGCCGGTGGCAGTTCTGAAGCACTAAACCAAATCAGAAGCCAAGGATTAAAAGACTTAGATCAATTTGCAAATTCAAAACCATATGATAGGGTTAATTTTCGTTATGCTCCACATAATTTATACACCAGCATCGACAAACTTAATGAGCTTATGAAGGCTAAAAATTTCACTACAAGTTCGTTTGTTAGTTTTGTTCGAGAAGAAGGTAAACCAGTTGCCACCCCAACAGCAAAAACAATTAGCATCGATATATCCAGTGCGCTGTACGATGTTGGTTACACCTATGACACAGCCACAAATTCATACAAGCGCAGCCTTGGTGGCAAGCCACATAATGATGGTGCCTCCGAAGCTCAGCTTTCTCCAAATGCTGTAATCGCTCTGGTTAGTGATTACTCAATTCACAGTGATGGAGTTCATAGTGTCTACAGAATGACTGGTAGTGGCAAGGCCTATATATTTCAAAACGGTACCGTAATCGAAGGTACCTGGAATAAAGCCGACCGAAAGAGCATGTTTAGTTTTTTGGATAGTGCCGGCACGCCAATAAAAGTACAGGCCGGCCAAGCCTGGATCTCTATGGTAAAGCAAGCCAGCGCCGTAACTTATCAACCTTAAACAAGGGTGTAATAAAGAGGGTGGACCACTTTCAAAGATTAAAGTCACAGACCACTTTAAGGTTGATGGTTTTAGCTGCTGCAATCAGTGTTATGGGATTTGGTGTATTTGCCGCTTGCTTTTGGATATTAAACTTTTCTGCACCATTATCGGCTGTTGTTTGGTTATTACTTACCTTAATTAGTGGGGTTATAAGCGCAAAGTTTGTTAGCAACAACTTACTTCAACCGCTCGAGTATGTATGGCGTGCTGCAATCCATATGGACCCTAATCAATCCTCGGTAAGACCACCAGATATGACTAAATTAAAACTAGGTAATGATGTAGTGAGCAACATCATAACAATGCTTTATCGATACGCAGGCCAACAAGACGGCGAAGATTTAGCTAAACACCGAGCAGAAATAATTCAGGCGTCGAACGTAGTTAGCCGCATGCCAATACCACTTTTTGTATTCAATAAAGAACAGTCCATAACTAACGCTAGTGAAACTGCACTAAAATACTTAGGAATCGACAGCTCGCAACTTTTTGGCAAAAAACTTTACGAAATTATAAATTTAGAATTCCCATCTGAAGACACTTTAGAAAAGTGGGTCGTTTCTTGCCAGAACAAAATAAACGATTTGGCCTATTGGCAGCGAGCCCGTGTTGTTTTAAGCGACGGCTCACAGCGACTTTGCGACATCGCAGCCGAATTTAAAAAAGATAGTCCTAGCGGTGCCGAGTACATTGTTACCATATTCGACAGAACAGAGCATTACACAAAAGACGATCAAGACTTAAGCTTTGTTGCTCTAGCGGTACATGAGCTAAGGACACCCCTAACAATGCTACGTGGCTATATTGAAGTTTTTGACGATGAATTAACTGGTAAGCTCGACGATGAATTAGCTAGTTTTATGAATAAAATGAAGGTTAGTGCCCAACAACTTAATGTCTTTTTCAACAATATACTTAATGTTGCGCGAATTGAACAAAATCAACTCACCCTTAAATTAGAGGAAGCCAATTGGGCTGAAATTTTAACCAGCTCTTGTGAAGAGCTACAAATGCGTGTCAAAACACATGGTCGAACTATGCAAGTGACAGTTGCCGAAGGACTGCCCCCGGTCGGTGTTGACCCTGTAAGTATTTTGGAGGTAATTAATAATCTTATCGATAACGCAATTAAATACAGTCCAGAAAGTGGACATATAGATGTGAATTGTCAACTGGACAGTTCGGGTATGGTCGAAACTACTGTGCGTGACGACGGTGCTGGTGTAGCCGCATCTGCTATGGCTAACTTGTTTAGCAAATTTTACCGCAGTCATCGTTCGGCAGGTTCGGTGGGTGGCACGGGTTTGGGACTTTATTTATGTAAAGCAATTGTCGATGCCCATGGCGGCCAGATCTGGGTAAAATCTAAAGAAGGCCAGGGAAGCACATTTGGTTTTACGCTTTTGCCATACTCGCAACTTGCTGAAGTTCAAAAGAAGATCGATAATGAAAAAGGCATAATTCGCCAAGCCCACGGCTGGATTAAAAACCATTCACTTAATAGGCAATGATCATGGACCAACAAAACACTCAACCAGCAAAATCAGATCAAAAAAAAGTGCTATGCATCGAAGACGAGCATTTTATTGGTGAGTTGTATTCACGGGCACTCGTTAAAGCTGGCTACGAAGTTGCGCTGACATTCGACGGGCTTGAAGGCTATGAAGCCGCCAAAACCGATCAGTTTGACATTATATTACTAGATATTATGGTACCAAATATGAAGGGCACCGATATACTAACTAAACTTCGTCAAGAAATGCCTCAACTTAAAGCCAAAATTATAATTACAACCAACCTAGACCAAGGCGACGAGGGCCGTGCTCAATTCGAAAAATTGGCCGATGGTTACCTAATAAAAGCCGACTTAACCCCCAAAGAAGTTGTAGCCTTCCTCGAGAAATTATAATTAAAACTATTGTCGTAAGCACTATGTAGGACTACAATATTGTTAGTCATGTGAGTACTTTTGCCGCAAACGGTGAATTTCCACTCGCAGGCTTATCTAAACTTCGGATTACTAACCTTAGGTCCCTGGCAGTCCAAAATTACAAACTCGGTTTCTTGCATATTCAGGGTAAAACAGAACGGTTACTGACCCCGAGCAAGCAGCTTATATATCCGCCCAAGCGTAGCGGAAAAATCCGTTCACTGGTAGTAGTTGTTTTGCCAGTTTTTTGTAATTTTTATACCAAGTTTCTCAAGGAGTTTAGATATGAAAAATGTAGAAGTTAACGCCGTTCGGTTTATAAACAAAAAAGGCATCAAAAGCGTCCCACGCGCCGTCACTATCGACAACCAATATTACACGTTTATTGATGCCGGCTTGCAATACTTGGTACAGCAAGGACAGCACTTAGTTCGCTTGTTCGACCTTAGTGACGGCCACCAACAATTCCGTTTGCGCCTCGAGGACAACGAGTGGACGTTGGTTAACGTGCGTGCTCTGTCGTCATGAGCCATCAAATTCTACCCGAAGAAAATCAAGGAGTCAGTGTACACACCGGTTTTCCCAACCCCGCCCTCGATGCCAGCCTAGATAACCTAGATCTAA
>JBBTTS010000025.1:0-3622 GCA_038064135.1 Patescibacteria group bacterium
TACAATTAACATTATTGGTGGATCTGGAGATAATGCAGTTGCACTATCACATGGAGGGGGAATCACAATCCAAGGCGGTGCCGGTGGTGACGATGCACCTGGAACTGGTTTTAGTCAAGGCGATGGCGGAGACGTAACAATTATTGGCGGTTCGAGTAATAATAATTATATAGATATTTTACCTGCAAAAATAATTGTTGACGGATCTTGTGCTCTTCATTTATGCGATCCAGGGATAACATTACAATTAGGAATGTGGGCTGGTAGTGCTAGTGGTTCAGTAACTGTGACAGATGGCACAAATTCATCATGGATTTTAGGTGCTAAAAATGTTGCAAGTTCATTTTCGTCTGGATACTCAGGCGCACTTTCCGTAACAAGTGATTTAATAGGAGGTGGAAGGTCTACCTTTCCATTGGTAATATCGCAAGCAAATGATGCAGTTAATAATAACACTGTCGGATTGTTACAGTTATCAAATTCTGACACTGCATCGACAGCAAGCTTATTAAATGTAGCACAAGTTTCTGGCGGTAGTGGAATTGGAATAACTGGCATAGCAACAGGTAATTTCATTAATGCTACTGCAAGTGCATTTACGACAGGTACAGGATTTAACTTTACTATAACATCAAACACGCTCTCAAGTGGACGTGCGGTTAATATTGGTGGTTCAACTTCAGCAGCATCTACAAGCTTTACAGGGTCTCACGTGAGGGTAGCTACAACTCGTACTAATGCCACTGCGTCCCAGTCCTTAACGGATACAGGTAATTATCTATTGTTAGATAGAGGAAACACTGTAAATGCTGCAGGCGCAACTTTTAACGTTACAGGTGCTGTAGCGCAAATACAATCAAATTGCACGCAAACTCTAGGAACATGTGCAGATACTGCAAATATACTCGGCCTAACGCAATCTTATTCATCCGCATCTGGTGCGGTTTTAAACATTCAAAATTCAGGAACAGGAGCAGATATTGCCTTTAACACCTCTCCGTTATTATCAATAGCTGATACTGGTATATTAACGATATCTGATGGAACAAATACATTATTTACTTTAGTAGATAATGGAACAGTAGGAAATGCCACGGTAACTGGAACTCTTCAAGTTGACGGTAATACTTCTTTAAACGGCAGTTTATTAACAGTAGGCAATGCCGCAGCTGATGACGTGACGATTAACTCCGACGCTTGGACATTTGCAAACGATACGAACTTTGTACTATCTGGCGGTGTAAATGGCCTATCATTCGATACTAATACACTTTCTATAGACGCTACAAATAATCGAGTAGGTATTGGCACAGGCGCTCCTGAGTCATTGTTAAACGTAGTTGCTGATACAGAAGACGGTGGTTTAACGATGAATATATCCAGTAACAATAGTTTACATAATCCGCTTATAATTGGTCGTAGAGCGCGAGGAACTACTGCGTCAAAAACTGTTGTAGTTGATGGCGATCAATTATTTGAAATTCTACCAACAGGTTATAGTGGAGCGGCCAGTGCGTTTGTTCAAGCTGCTGGGATTGAAGTTGATGTTGATGGACAGCCGGATACTGCTGGTGATACAACCGATATGCCAGGTAGAATCATTTTCCTTACTACCCCAGACGGTACATCTACATCACTAGAACGCTTAAGAATAAATAATGCCGGAAATATTAGCATAGGTACTGCAGCGAGCGCAAACGCCCGCCTAGAGGTTGGTGGCGTATCTGGCACTTCTGTTGCTGCTATTATTAACAACGGAACATCTACAGGTAATATATTACAACTTCAAGATAACGGTGTGGACGTTTTCGTTGTAGCTGACGGGGGTGGTATTACCGCAAACGGCAATATAAGTCTAAACGGAAACTTAACACCAAACGCTTCTGGTACCAGAGACCTTGGCTCCTCTACACTAGAATTTGATGAACTATTCTTAGCAGATGATAGCGGTTTAGTTTTGGGCACAGACAGTGACGCTACACTCGGATACGACGAAGTGGGTGATGATCGTGTTGAGTTAACAGGTACTGGTGCTTCACTGTTTATCGAAGATCGGCTCAGCCTAGGTGTTCAGGTGGCTACAATAGCCGATACTGGCGATGCTAGTCCTGCTACATTAACACTAACACCGGTCGCTTCATACATAGAAATTACCTGTAGCGACATTGATACTTGCGATGTGACTATGGGCGAAGCTTCTGCAAAACAAGGAGATGTAGTAATAATATTAATTACAAGCGCTACAGGAACAGTTGATTTCACTGATAGCGCAGGTGTAAGTGAGTTAGCCGGTAATTACAACGCAGGATTAAACGATGTATTGTCGTTAATTTACACCGGTACAACATGGGTCGAAACCTCACGATCTAATAATTAAATCCTTTTAGATATTAACAGGACGGATAGTATTCATATATATTGCGACAACTATTGAATTTAAACTAGGGTCGTAAAATAAATATATTTGGACGGTAGAATCAGTAATTAATATTACGCAGTAGTATTCACCCCAGTTAGTGGGTAAAAATATGCACCTACGAAGGATTAAATTAGGTAAAAAACGATGTTAAATATTACCTGTGGGTAATAAAAATATAGTACTTTTAAGAGAAAAAGGTTAAATTTATATGCTTAGTGGGTAAATACCATTACACTTTAAATATGTTCATGTGGACAATAGGTGTATAAATTATGTGCTCATAAATTATTTAATCCTTGTGCGCCTCTATAAAAAACAGATATACTACCTCTGACGCAAAATCATTAGCAAAAACAGCGTCGACAAAAAGGTTAAAAACCAAACAAAAACATGCAAGAGGAACAATGGAGATCTGAATCTTTTCTGGAAGGTTCGGTAATCCAAGAAACTCCAAAAGTAAAAACAGTAACACTACCCAAAACAAATCCGCTAAAGAAGTGGGCATGGGTTGGTGTTGCTGTTTTTGTATTAATAATTGCAGCTTTAAGCATTTTCTTTATAAAAAAATTTAATAGTAGTACAGATAATACTAAAAATCTTGGTTCTGAAATAAAAATACAAGAAGTAAATGTTGAATCGCTTACAGGGACCGATAATTCAATAGCCACTACTCAAGACCAGGTTGTAATTAACGGTCAACTACAAGCTAATAGTAGTATTTTGCTTAAGCCAACAGACAAACCTGATCAAGGCTTACTGGGGCAGTTATTTGTTGATAAATCCACAAATCAATTAACTTTCTTCAATGGAAATAATTTCTCGACTTTTGTTAATCAAGAACAATTTATTATTTTACAGGCAAACTTATTAAATAACAGTGGTGGCGTAAGTAGTCTTCAGGGAATAGAAGGAGATATTACGCTCACGGGAATTAATGGAATTGGAATAATTAGTTCAACATCTAGCATTACTGTTTCTTTACCTAGTGCTTCAGCTCCAAATTTGTGCCTGATTAGTACGTCTTTAAACCCAGTATTTTCATCATGTTCGAATGGTTCTGTCGCCAGTCTAAATGGTTTATCTGGGGTATTAAACATCTTAAATAGCTCTGGCTCTGGTGTAACAATCACTTTAGATGATGCGAGCACTGTCAAGCTACCATTTTAACGAACAACTTGTCTCGTTCAATTGAATTGGTTTTGA
>JBBTTS010000026.1:0-2684 GCA_038064135.1 Patescibacteria group bacterium
CATCATGTAATTAAAAGTATAACCCTAATGTTTTCGTACGAGAAATCTAGGCTGCCAATTCGGCTTTAACCAGATCGGCAACCTGCCGTGGCGTCATTTCAGCTTTTACTATATATTTTCGTACGCCCAGATCGTGCAAAGTGGCTGGAGCTTCGGTTTCGCCCTTGTTCGTTAAAATTATAACCTTGGTATTTTTACCCCAAGGCATTTTACGCATCTCAGCCAGCATTTGATCGCCGGTCATTTCGGGCATCATTAGATCTAGAAGTAAGATGTCAGGGTTGAATTTTTCGACCATCTGCAGGCCGACTTTACCGTTTTCGGCAGTTTCGACGGTGTAGCCTTCCAACTCGAATTTAATTCGGTACATTTGGCTGATCGCCAAGTCATCTTCGACAATCGCTACTTTTTGCGCCATAGTTCTAGCATATCATGTTTAATTTGCACTGAGCAGTTCGTATACCGCACCTAGCAACTAATGAGGGTTAATATTTTCATTTACAATAAACCTATCTACCCTCAGATCTTTAACTTTTGGTAATGCTTCGTCGTGGCTAACATTTGTCATAACAATGACTTTGATGTCATTTCCCCAATCTGTTTTTCGCATCTGGGCCAGCATTTTGTCGCCAGTCATCTCGGGCATCATAAGGTCCAGTAGAATCACATCGGGTCCACGAACCTTAATTAAACTCCAGACCATTTGTTCCGTTATCAGCCGTAAAAAACTTTGAAAACCTCGGACTCGAACTTAATCTTGTACATCTGGGCTATAGACTGCTCATCTTCGATAATGTCGATGATTGCGATCTTTGTCATACTGATATCGTACGCAACCTAACCCAAACCGGCAACAGAACTACCTTTAGTTACTTTTTGGTTTTGCGTGTTAGACGCTGCAGAATATTGATGTTCTCCACGGCTTTTGGCCTGCTTTTCCAGCTTGCCGATTCGAATACGGCGACTACCAAGGCACATACTGGCTTATCATCGCAGTGTATGCCAGTCACTTCCATATGAATCTTACCAAATTTCATATCGCGGTTTTCAGCTAATCCTGTCAGGCTAGACTCTATGTCTGCCCGAACTTCTGCCTCGCTGTGGCCTTCGTGCTCTACGAGTAGTCCTTGTTTACTGATTGGATCCTGAATCCAGCCAATGCCGGCCCACACTTCTTGGTTGCGTTGGATGGTACGCTTTTGGGCCATCACAAGGTATAGCCTGTCGCCCCAGTCACCTTGTGGTGTGACATCCTTGCTAGATACGGTTACGTCACTGCCGGGAGGTAGCACAGAACTCAGGTAAATCAGGTTAAAGTTTGCAACGCCAGCATTCACAAGTGCTTGGTCAAAGGCAGAAAGTTCGGTTGGGCCTGTGCCGGCGCCTTTGGATACGATAATTTTCATAGGTATACAGTATTTGTTATTTATGGACAAAGCAATAGTATCATATTTTTCACAAAATCATAATTTGAATATGATACAGGGCGGGCTATGATATAGATAATGAGCTGGTTTTATCTTGCGCTACTTGCACCACTGATCTACGCAGTAGTTAACCTCGTCGACGACAACATGCTACGCCATGTATACAAAAGCCCGCACATTGGAGCGATTGTGTCGGGTTTGTTCGGCGGCTTGCCTATTTTGAGTTTACTTTTGTGGCCAGCGGCAGGCATTGCTTTTCAGTATTCTGCTATCTCTGTTATTTGTGGGTTTTTGCTAACGCTTTTTTACTATTTTTACTTCGTTGCGCTAGACAAAGAGTCGCCATCAGTGGTAGTAGCATTTATTGGCTCGGCTCCAATTTTAATCGGGGCTTTAGCATATATATTTTTAGGCGAGCGATACACTAGTCTTCAAATAATAGGGTTAGGAATTATTTTGGTTTCGTCGATTCTTTTGGTGGTAAATAAGTCAGAAAAGACCCACTTTTCAAAATCATTAGTACCACTACTGGGTGCAGCGGTAATTATCTGCATAATCTCAGTCTTACTTAAGTATGTGTACGAGCGAGCACCATTTTACCCAGTGTACCTGTGGTTTTGTGCAGGTATGGTTCTGGGTGGAATATATTTATGGCTGGTGCTCTACTATTCTAAACAAACGAAAACAACGAAAAGTCTCAAAAAAAGTCTGCGCAAATATTTCTTACTATTTTTGATTACCGAAATATTGGCCATAACTGCCGAATTTGTTATGAGCTTGGCAATTAGTCGTGGCCCTGTTACTGTTATTCGCTCTATTGAGGGCATCCAGCCAGTTTACATATTGTTGATTTCTCTTGCTCTGTACCCATTCTATCCAAAACTATTTCGAGAGGTAAGCGAAGGCAAGATGGTACTCAAGTTTATTCTGGTGTCGTGTATTGTCGGCGGACTTTATTTGCTCAAAGACACAATCCGCTAATTATTTTTTTGCTAAGGATATGGTGTATTTTTTCAACATTCGTTCTAGTCGATTACTCGACGAACCTAAGTGACACAAATTACACCTATAGAGTACAGTCCTCCGGGTCCTCGATTGCCGCAAAGACACGTAAAGGGAGAATACGCCTTCATAATTTATAAGACCAAAAACTAATTAGGCTAATAATACAAAAACATATTACAATAATAGTAATGAGAGTAGTCCTAAAGTAAGGGCATTAGTAGGACACTCCATCCAGAAGTAATCCTTTCTCTA
>JBBTTS010000027.1:0-3499 GCA_038064135.1 Patescibacteria group bacterium
TATTGTACCGCCTTAAAAGTCGAGACAATGTGTTCATATTAAAGGTAGCCTGACAGTATGACTGTAAAGCAAGCAATGGATAGAGCGTATAAGCTCGGGGTCCGTACAAAGAATGGCAATCGACTAAGCTGGCAGTCTACAAAGAACATGCTCGCTAATCCACTCTATGCAGGCTTCGTCTGTACTAAGTTTACTGATGATAAGTACATAAAGGGCGTGCATAAAGCAATCGTCAGCCCTTTTCTTCACTACAAGGTTAAAAGCCTAGTAGACAGGCAGTTTCGAAAGGTTAATCGTAATAATTCTGACGAATATCCATTACGTGGCGGGTTTCTGTGTTGCTATTTCTGCGGGGGCGCTCTTACGGGCAATGCTCCAAGAGGAAGAGGAAACAAGCATTATCCACGATATAGCTGTACTGATTGCAGGAGATCGGAAGAAATTAAGGCTACGAGTAAAAATCGAGAGGACGTTCATGCAGAATTCTTAGATTTACTGAAAGTCGTTCGACCAAAAGCTGGAGTTGCTAAGGTGTTTAAGGAAGTTGTTCTTCGAAACTGGAATGATGAGTTTAAGCACACAGTTGATTATAATAAAACGCTAAGTAACGATCTGAATGCTATTCGTTTGAAGAAATCGAAGATAATTGACCTCTTCATTGATGGTGCGCTAAGTGAAGAAGACAAGGACGCAAAGTTGAACGAGTTAGAAACTAAAGTTACCCAACTTGAGCTAAAGAAAGCCGATAATGACCAAGATGTGAAAGATAAAGAGCAGGTTGTAGATTCTGCAGTAACTCTTCTAACTCATCCTGACGAGTTTTGGAATCTTGGAAGCCTTGAGGTCAAAAAGCGTTTACAGGAGTTAGTATTCCCTGGGGGTATTAGCTACGATCTTTCAACTGGCGTTAGAACCGCTCAATTGAACAGTTCTTATCTGTTAATGAAAAATATCGCCCTTTCGAGCGATAAAAATCCTAACTTGGTAGCGGGGGCCGGACTCGAACCGGCGACCTTGTGGTTATGAGCCACACGAGCTGCCACTGCTCTACCCCGCGTTAATGCTTGATTATCTTACCAAACAGAGGTGATGCTGTCAATCATCATTAAACTATAGAACTATAATGCAAAACGACTTAAAATCTACAAAATTTGCCTTTTAGCTCAATTAAATGTGTGTATTTAATAGTCTGAGGCAGTTAGCTGTTTCCTCGAATTGAGGATATTCAGCTAACTGCCAGGATCACTCATGAATATGAGCAGACTTCTTAGATCCTTATCTAGCTCCTAACTTAAACCGGACAAATTAGCGCACCATCTACGTAATGCATTAGGCGCATAATTAGTCCCGCAAGGACAAGGCAAAATAAACCTAGGGCGAGGATGCCCGAACAGTATTTTAGCCCCTCGGAATCGTGGGAAATTAGTGCATAAATACTGGCGCCAAGAGTTCCGATACTGCCAATTGGTAGTGCAAAGAAAGCAATCAACCCAGGTATGAAATTAAAAAGTGCAAGTACCATACCTATGATTAGGCCCAAAAGCTTAGGGCTTTCGCAATTACTAATTATGCCCCCGGGGGTGTCAACACCAGACAGGAATTGAAATGATTCTACCATAAATCTGTTAATTCCTGTTCTGTCATTTACCCACATGAATATTAAAATTCCGGCCAAAAGTACAATTCCGAGCGCAAATGTACTCAAGGCGAATATCGAAAAAAGCCGATCAACGGATGCATAAATGCTACCTGCCACCAAAAGTGATATTATCCAAAACATGGTTTATACCTCGAAGACGTAGGTGGTTTTAAGGTTCGCTTTAGCAGGTTTAGCTAGAGTGTAATATTTATATCAGTTAATTAAAAATTTAGCAAATATTGCAATAAGTTGCAAAAAATATAATTTCTGTTAGTTCATTTGAAAGACTTCAACAGAATCAATAGCAAACACAACTGGGTTGAATACTTCGCTGTTATTGGCTGCTGAGTGCCACTGCGTGCCAGTAGGCTCTGACTTAATGACTTGGGTATTAATTTTAATGTTCCACATTTGATTCATAATTGTGTCAAAAGCTTGCTGGCTAAGTCCGAAATCTTGGGCTATATCAATAGAGTTATCGCCATCTGGCGAAGTACGACTTGAAGTACGAACAACAGTTCCGTCAAGTTTGTATTTTATTCCTTGATTACTCCATTCGACTTCCCAAACATGATCAATTGCAGTTAAATCACTTACAGCATCCTCGTAGTGCTGTACTTTTTGGGTAGAATTATTAACACACGTCATATGGCTTGCTGCTGTAGATCTTTGTGTAGACAAAATTAACGGGGCAGTGCTACTAGAACGATCATCGTAGTACCATTCTAAAATGTCTATTTCTCCATAATTTGCTGTACACCAACCGCTTGAGTTACGCATCCATAACGCAGGCCAGACACCTTTCTGTGCAACTGGTAATTTTGCTTTAATCACGATTTTTCCTTTTTGCCAACGGTTCACGGTATCGATTCCGCCTGAGCTGTATTTAGTGATTTTACCTAAAGCGCATGGCGAAGAATTACTATTTGTGTCAGTTAAGCCTTCAGTTGTGGAGCTTAGGCAGTGGCGCTTGGTAACTATAAGTGCTTTGCCCCCAGAATATGTTACGTTTGCCGTAAGGTAGTTCGCCTGCGAATGACCCTCTGTGCCTTGTTTTTTTGTCCAATTTGTCGCGCTGATTGTTGGGTTGTCAAAATAGTCCGACCAAACAAGTTGCCAACCTGGACTTAGACTATTTGCAAATTGTACTACTTGGCCGCCAGATGCATTTGAATCATTAATTTTTAGTGCACCAGCTGAAATAACGCCAGATTCAACCTCTACGGCAATAGTCGTAGTAGCTGCCCGTATCATTATCAATGCCGTAATCCCAATTAGCACAAACACTGCTATGAACAACAGAATTCTGATATTTCTATTAGCTTTATAAGTGGGGTTTAATTTAGGCGCTTCCATAGTTTCAAAATTATATTAAGTTTAGCACAAGCAGTACTTTTGATATTAGGTAGGGAATTAAAAGGCATAAACGTTTAATAAATAAACTTAAGAATTGTCTTTTATGACAATTTACAAGATATTGGGCTTAAAAGGGGATTACATGAAAATTAATCAAATGTGATTCGGACGTTAGAGGTTAAAGGTTTCGTCTGCAAGCCCAAAAAGTAACAGCCAAGCTAGGTGTTTATCGGTAATTTTTATTTCCTGGGGTCTGATAGTACGATTTTATTGCACCATACAATTATAACTAATAGAAAATTTGCTGCTAAACTATTTGGCCAGCATAATGATTGCATGAGAAATCGTCACAGTGTTATTTACGTACCAGGACTTGGAGACGAACATGATCGTGGTCAAAGCCTAGCTTTAAAATTGTGGAATTTTTATGGACTGAAGGCTGAATGTTTTCGGATCGGCTGGGCAGGAAATACGCCGTTCGATGAAAAACTGAAAAAATTACAC
>JBBTTS010000027.1:3509-15419 GCA_038064135.1 Patescibacteria group bacterium
CAAGGCTTTAAGCCAAGTGGGTACGGTGTCATTGGTGGGGGCAAGCGCTGGCGCTACTGCCGTCATAAACGAATTTTCATTTGGCCAAAATGATATTCACCGCATGGTTTGTATTGCAGGTAAGCTTAAAAATTTCGATACAATCACTGATCAGACTTACGCACACAATCCAAATTTTCGCAGATCTATAGAACTTGTGCCAGAAAGTTTGCAAAAGTTATCCGACACCGACAGGGGAAACATTTTAACTTTAGTTCCGGCGTCCGACAATATTGTTCCAGTGCAAGATGCTGTTATTGATGGTGTTGAGTCGCGTGAAATACCCGTACAAGGACATGCATTCGCAATTGGATATGCTCTGACAATTGGCAGTAAATTAATTGCAGATTTTCTTAATAATAAATACTAATAATTCAACTATATTGACAATAGCAATAAAATAGAGTATAATGAATTTATTGTCATGACAAAACAAACAGTACGTTAAAAAAGAAAGCTTTGCTAGTTTTCAATTACTCTTAATCCTTCTAAAGGGTGCGGTGATAGTAAAACAATATTAGCAAAAGCAGAAAGGAAACATGTGAGTGAAATTTCACTCAATGGTGAATTGGCATATGAATTTTTGCCAACCACTAACGAAGAGATATTGCAGATAGATGCAATGCTCGGCGACATGCAATCTGGCAATTAACATGCTTATACAAGATGTAATGCCAGCCAACTTTCGACCGAAGCACAAGCAAATAACGCCGACGCGGCGTATAAAAAAGATCAAAATAGAAGCCTAGGATAAATTTTGACTTAAATAAGAAACAACCTCCCCGTTTACGAGCAGGGAGGTTGTTTTTTTGCGAGTGTTTCTTTTCGCTTTTCACTATAGTCCCATGTATGTTAAAGCGCAAGAGTTTTTGAAAAAATCATAGACTACCTCTGTTAATTGTGCTATAGTCGACTATGGTTTTGGTACGTTTTTCTTATTAATACCAAAATAATTTTGGCAGGGTAGCTCAGTTGGTTAGAGCACAGGACTCATAAGCCTGGGGTCACGAGTTCAAATCTCGTCCCTGCTACCAAATTTTAAAATATTGATTTATATTAGCGGAGTTTGAGTTCTAAGTTGCTGACTGGGGCGTACCAGCCTTGGTCAAGTACAAAGGTTTGCAGTTTTTTGTCTAGGCCGAAAATTACACCTACGCCAACTATTATAAAAATTACACCCAAACTCCTATGAAACCAACCTTTGGGGTTGGCTATTATTCCAAAAGTTTTGACTGCAACTTGGCCTAGCACGGCAATTAGCATTAGGCTGACACTCATACCAGCGGCATAAGCAACTAGATATATAAATCCTTCTAGAAAACTAGCTGGCAAAATACTAGCAACAATTAATGCGTAGGTAGGGCTGCAACTACTAAATACCGGCCCTAAAGCTGCTCCAATAAATATAGCTCCAATTGTGCCACCACGGCCGTAAAATTTGCCAAGCCAAGCATTGGATACGCTAAATAATCCACTTTTTGCCGAAAAATTCTCCCATAGTTTTGGCCATAAAAAATGTACACCAAGCAAAGCAACGATGATGCCAGAAATAAGTTGCCACAAAACTTGCGGAACTCCAAGCAGGGCAGTAGATGCTTTGATTAACAGGCTAAAAATAATGACCGAAACGGCCAAGCTAGTGGTTATAATTAGCGGCCTAAGCCAAATATTTTTGGGCTTTTTTGGTTCAGCTAGCGAGCCGCCAATAATTACCGGTAAAAGCGGTAATATGCAGGGCGCCGCGACAGTTAAAATGCCCGCTACGAACGAAAGAAAAATTAGTGTCACTAGTAAGTTGCCTTACAGTAAATTTTCGATTACCGATGAAATAACCGGGTTGTCGTAGGCTACAAATTTTCCTATTGAATTGCCTTGATCATCAACTTTAACAAATGTGGTCTGTATGGTTACTCCGTGTTTTTGGCGGAGTTTTTGATTAGTGTCGTAATCGACTTTAAAAATTGTTACACCGCTAGGTACACCCTTACTTTTTATATCATTTTCCAGTGATCGGCATTGTGAGCACCAAGGTGCATGAAAAAATAATAGTTTCGTGCCGCTTGTCTTGGCCAGATCGGCCTCAGAATATACCGTGTAATTTCCTGTAGTTTGCGAAGTTGACGGTGAATTTTTTTTAGCTTGGTTTGAAGAGTTTGTGCTTGTAGCCGAATTGCCGGCAGGAGCATCGGCTTTTTTTGTAACCATCATAAATGTTATCCCCGACACGACTAGCGATGCCACGATTACACTAACAACCAAAACCTTTTTCATATTTTACATTATAACATTTTATGGATGTTGAATTTATAGTAGAAACTAGAGTATCAACTTGACGATTAATAAGGTAAAGTATTAGAGTATAGTTCTAGTATGTTACTAGAAAATCCAGAACAAAAAGGTGCGCCTGTGGGCGCTATTTTTTTGCCTAGAAATGTTCACATACCAGAATTAGACCACCAGCCAATCGGCCAGACTTTTTTTGAAGAATCCAAAATGTTTTTCTTGATGCACGACGATTTGCTACAGAATGACGAACAATTTCAACAAAATAGTTGGCTAATTTGGCAGAATATCGAAAAAGATGAAGACGATAATATTGTAAAAGTAGTTACTTTATATGGAAGTAAAAACGCTAACGGTTTTGTTTGGAGCCTGCGAGTAAATCAAAACGGCATTAACCACTTAACGGACATTCATAGCGACCAATCACATGAACTTAAAGTATTTATAGCGGACAGCGATACAGCTGGCCGGCAAACAGAGGTTAGTTTAGCCAGTGCCGATGATTCGTTGACTGCACAGATGCAAACAATGGCAATATTAAAGAACCCAGTTTTTTCGAGCCAAGTTACGTCTCTTAGAAAAAATCGACAAACTACTTTTGACACTGGCTTTGCTAACGCTCAAAATGAATTTTCGGTAGAAATGGCAAGTATAGGGGAAAGGTACAGATTTTTACAAAAACCGCGGAGTGAATATACCGATTCTGACCAAAAGCGAAAAGCAGAAGAGAATCATTACAGAGACATGGCAATAGACAGATATTTAAAAAGAATAAATTCAATTAATAGGGCAAAAAACAAAGCAGGGTTTTTAGCCATGAAAGCACTGATGATGATTAAGAATAGTTAAAGCCAGCGTATAATCTTGGCGTTGGGGATTTGTTTTGGCGAGCTAAAAGGCAAATCGGCGACCAGTAAACTTCTAAGTGCTCGACCGAATGCACCATGACTTACAACCAAAATGTTTTCGGCTTGTAGTGATTGTAGCCACTGAAGCGCCAAATTAGCACGATTCAAAATTTCCTCGACTGATTCGATATCTAAATTATCGTCAATATTTAAATCTGGATCCCACGGCGTGCCCTCTAATGGCCCGAAATCTCGCTCGATAAGCAGGTTAGAAACGTGGATTTTACTGGTGGGATAGCTAATTTCTTTGGCAATAATTTTGGCTGTCTCTAGTGTGCGACCCATAGGCGAAGTAGCAACTGTGTCTATCGCTAGTGTTTTTGCTTCTTGACCTGCAACCAAAGCTTGGGTTCGACCTTTTCGGGTAAGTGGCGTCTCGCTGCGTCCAGCACGAAGGCCAAGAGCATTCATTTCACTTAAGCCGTGCCTTATAAAATATAATTTCATCATCTGGTAATATTATAAAGTGAATATCGCCATCGAGCCAGGTACATACGTGGTGGCGGTCTCGGGTGGGGTAGATTCTATGGCACTTTTGCATCTGTTGGCGCAAAAGGCTAAAAATCAAAAATCACCGGCGGCCACAAACACCGCTAATACTGACAAATCATATCGATTTGTGGTTGCTCATTTTGACCATGGCATACGCGGAGATTCACACATAGATAGAAAATTGGTTCAAGACGTAGCCAAAAAGTACAATCTTCCATTTGTACATAACCGTGGATTTTTAGGATCAGATGCCAGTGAGGATCAAGCTCGACGGGCAAGGTATGACTTTTTGCATCAGGTAAAAGAAGCCAGTGCTGCACGTGGAATTATTACTGCTCACCATCAAGATGATTGGTTAGAAACGGCTATTTTGCAATTGATCAGAGGTACGCAGCGCTTAGGCGTAACGTCGATTGCTCACAACACTCATATTCGGCGACCACTACTAGATGTTCCTAAACAACAGATTAAAAAATATGCCAAAGACCAAGGGCTAACTTGGCGCGAGGACAGCACTAATCAGGATTTGCGATACAAGCGAAATTATGTTCGACACAAGTTAGTCAAAAAAATGTCGCTAGCTGACCACGAGAGACTTTTGATGCATACCAGGCATTTACAGCACCTTAACCAAGAAATTGACTCTCTACTTTTGGCTCAGCTGCTTAATCAACCTGCTGTCGATGAGCTAGATCGACAGTGGTTTTTAAGTCTCGATCACATTGTAGCTCGCGAATTCATGGCGGCATGGCTACGGCGTAACCAAATAAAAGGATTCGATAAAAAACTGATCGAACAATTAGTTATACGTGCCAAAACTCTACGACCAGGCCAAAAAACTAGCATTACTCGTGTGTATTTTTTACAAATCAACCAAGATAATCTGAAGATTATATCTAGCCACAAGTAGTCAAACAGATATCAAGCCTGTATAATATCCCCTACATATGGAGAAAAAATCGTTTCGCGTGAATGATGGCGGGAAAAATAGTGGCAAAAACAATCGCCGTAATTATTTTAAGAACGCTGGTTTTATCGCACTTTTAGTACTTTTTGGACTTATATTTTTAGCGTCTTTGGGATCTGGGCCAAAAATTAATGAAATTCCATTCACCCAAGCTGTCCAAGAAGCCAATGATGGCAAATACGAGAAATTGGTCGTAAAAGGTGATGGCGATATCGACATCAAACAAAAAGGCGACGACAAACCACCGCTTAGTAGTTACATCAATCCACAGAATAGCCTAAAAGAAGAAGGCATTGATTACAGCAAAGTAACTGTAGAGTACAAGCCCGAATCGAACGCTGGAGCAACCTGGACAAATGTTGGACTTTCGATTTTACCAGTGTTGCTGATAAGTTTTGTGCTGTTTTTTATGCTACGAAGCGCACAGGGCCAGGGTAACCAAGCTCTAAGTTTTGGTAAAAGTCGAGCTCGGCTTTATGGAAACGAAAAAGATAAAGTAACTTTCAAAGACGTTGCCGGCAGTGACGAGCCCAAGCAAGATTTGCAAGAAGTTGTGGAATTTTTAAAGTTTCCCAAAAAATTCGAAAGCGTTGGCGCCAGAATTCCTAAGGGTGTACTTTTGATCGGTCCGCCCGGTACTGGAAAAACTATGTTGGCCCGGGCTGTCGCCGGTGAAGCCAACGTGCCATTTTTTAGCATTTCAGGTTCGGAATTTGTAGAAATGTTTGTTGGAGTCGGTGCCAGCCGAGTACGCGACTTATTTGCTAAAGCCAAAAAGAATGCTCCCTGCATTATTTTTGTTGACGAGATCGATGCCGTCGGCCGACGTCGCGGTAGCGGCATGGGCGGTGGCCATGACGAGCGAGAACAAACCTTGAACCAAATCTTGGTAGAGATGGACGGTTTTGAACAAGGGGCAAACGTAATTGTGTTGGCTGCAACCAACCGCTCAGACGTATTAGACCCAGCCCTGCTTCGTCCGGGCCGATTTGACCGCCGAGTAAATATTGGTTTACCTGATCGCAAAGACCGCGAAGCCATTTTAAAAGTTCATTTTACGAAAAAACCATTGGCAAAAAACGTCGATCTTGACGCATTGGCAGCTAAGACTGCTGGCAGTTCGGGTGCCGACCTTGCCAACATTGCCAACGAAGCAGCTATTGTTGCCGCCCGCGAAAGTAAGCACGAAATATCAACCGAGCACGTAACAGCAGCCTTTGAAAAAGTTGCAATTGGCCCTGAACGAAAAAGCAAAGTAATGAGCGAAAAAGAAAAAGAACTGACTGCCTACCACGAAGCTGGTCACGCCGTAGTTGGCCATGTTTTGCCCGATAGCGACATGGTGCACAAAGTGACAATTATTCCACGGGGTGGAACCGGTGGCGTAACGTGGTTTATACCTCCGGAAGATAAGAGCTACCACAGCATCGTGGAATACAAAGACGTACTGGCACGAATGCTGGGTGGACGTATTGCTGAAGAAGTAGTTTACGGGCCCGACCAAGTTACAACTGGTGCCGGAAATGATTTGCAAAAGGCCGCTGAACTTGCTCGAGAAATGGTAATAAATCAAGGTATGGGCCAAAAATTACGTGACCAAGTTTTTCATGTCGAAGATGGCATGATGTTAGATCGCTTGGTTCACGAGCGTCAATACAGCGATGAAACAGCTAAGGTAATCGACGACGAAGTCGAAGCACTAATCACTGAAGCTGCCAACCGCGCCCGCATGGTGATCAAAGCTAATAGAACCAAGCTAGAAGAACTGAAAAAACGATTACTAGAAAAAGAAACTGTCGAAGCCGAAGAAGTATTGTCGGTATTAAAGGGCAGCACCATGCCCAAAAGTGCCGCGCTTTACTAAAGTTCTTATTCTCTTTTTGGCGTACCACTCCTATAATAGATTTAGATGAATCAAATCTTTTCGCGCACTACTAAGCGCATTTCTCTTGGCGGCGCTGCAAGTTTATTATTTGCAGTAACTTTAATAACGCAGTTACTTGGTTTTTTACGAAATCGTTTAATTAGTACAAACTTTACAGTAAACGACCCAGGAAGTTCTGACGCATTTTTTGCAGCATTTCAGTTACCGGACTTCTTTTTCTATACAATTACGGCCGGCGCACTTGGTGTAACTTTCATTCCATTTTTGGTGGATCGTATGCAAGCTAGCGACCGAAAAGGCGTGTGGGAGCTTACGAGCAGTTTACTGAATATTTTAGCGATTGTAATGGCCGGGGTTTCGGTGTTAACTTTTATTTTTGCCAAACCGATGATTCATTTGTTGGCGCCGAATTTACCCGCAGATCACCTAGCTGAGGCTGTTAGAATTATGCAGTTTATTTCGTTTAACCCACTTTTATTTACACTGTCCGGAATTTTAACCAGTGTGCAGCAAACGTTTGGGCGGTTTTTCTTTTATGCACTGGCACCATTGATGTATAACGCTATGATAATTGTCAGCATATTTATATTTAGGGACAGTTTAGGAATCGTTGGCCTGGGTGTCGGGGCATTAATTGGTGCTATAGTGCAATTGGGTGTTGCGGCTATCGGTATGTATGGACTTGGATTTAGGTACTGGCCAATTATTAAATGGAAAAATCAAAATTTTCGCGGCATGTTACGCAATTTACCGGCCCGTTCACTCGACCAAGGTGTTGACCAAGTCAACTCGATTGCCGAAGTTAACCGTGCTCAAGCTCTTGGTACCGGGCCTGTAAGTTACTATAACTTTGCCCTAACTCTTCATAACGTTCCGATTTTTTTACTTGGTAACTCAATCGCGATAGCTGCTTTTCCGCGCTTAACCGAAAGACTTAGCCAAAACCGTAGTGACTTGTTTCGTAAAGAATTTTTAGACATATTAAGAGCCATGATTTGGATCACCGTGCCAGTGGTTATTGTTAGTTATTTTGCGCGAGGCTATTTGGCTCGTTTAATTTTTGGTGATGTGGCGCCCGATGTTGCTAGAATTTTCGAATTTTTGGCTTTTGCTATTTTCTTTAGAATTTTATATACCATGTTGTCGCGTTATTTTTATGCACACAAAGACACCAAAACACCACTTGTTGTTTCGATTTTCGCCATAGCGCTTAACATATTTTTGGCATTTACTTTAGCTAAACCTCAGACATGGAATATTTCTGGGCTGGCGCTGGCGCAACTAATTGTGGCAATTTTTGAAGTTACCGTTTTATTTCTGGTTATTGTTTGGCGAAGCCCAAGGTTTTTCAATTCAACGTTTTGGAGGGGGTTAGTGCGGGTTTCAGCGGCATCTGGTTTTAGCTTAATCGCCACATTTATCATGATTTCGTTATTGCCACTACAAATCGCCGACCGCGGCTTGGTGACGTTAGGTACAAAGTTTGGGTTAATTAGTCTTATTACCTTGATTGTTCACTTAGGGGCTTCATACATTTTTGGACTCAGCGAAGCAAAGGCCGTGATGTTAAAAGTCCGCAATATAATTTTAAAACCAATTCGCCAACCATTTTAATGCTAACAGTTGTACCATTATAACTTCTTAGTCACCTCTGTTATAATACAAGTTAAATGAATCAAGACCACATTCGAAACTTCTGTATAATTGCACATATAGATCATGGAAAGAGTACTTTAGCTGATCGTTTTCTCGAGATAACTGGAACTGTCGAAAAGCGAAACATGAAAGCCCAATTACTAGACAAAATGGATCTGGAGCGCGAAAAGGGTATAACCATCAAGCTGGCTCCTGTCCGCATGAAATATAAAGAATATGAACTGAATTTGATCGACACACCCGGGCATGTCGATTTTAGCTACGAAGTCTCGCGCAGCCTTGAGGCTTGCGAAGGTGCAATTCTGGTAGTTGATGCAAGTCAGGGTATTCAGGCACAAACATTAGCTAACGTGTATCTGGCATTGGCAGCAGACCTTACGATTGTACCCGTGCTAAATAAAATCGATTTGCCAGCCGCCGATGTGCCACGTGTTACTGGCGAAGTCGTCAGCTTGCTTGGCTGCAAACCTAATGACATTTTGCATATATCGGCCAAAACCGGTGAAGGTGTAGAGGCTGCATTACAAAAAGTAATTAACTACATTCCACCACCTAAAGGATCTGTTGAATTACCATCTAGGGCGCTAATTTTTGATAGTTATTATGACGATTACCGTGGCGTAATATTGTATGTAAGAGTTGTTGACGGTGCAATTCAAAAAAATTCTGAACTAAAAATGATCAGCGCAAAAAGCCAAGGTTTGGCACTAGAAGTTGGGTCTTTATCGCCAGAAATGCGAGTCGCTAACGAATTAAAAACCGGTGAGATTGGTTACATTGTGACTAACTTAAAAAGCACCCGCGAAGCCAAAGTAGGCGATACCGTCACGCTCGCCAAAGCCCCTGCAAGTAATGCATTACCTGGCTACAAAGAGGTAAAACCTTTCGTGTACGCTGGTTTTTTCCCGGAAAGTAACGAGTACTACCAAGAGCTAAAAGATGCAATCGAAAAACTAAGCCTTAGCGATTCGGCACTTCAATTCGAGCCCGAAAATTCGCCCGTGCTAGGCTTTGGTGTGCGGGTTGGTTTTTTGGGACTACTTCATATGGATATCGTCCGCGAGAGGCTAGAGCGCGAGTACAACCTCAGCCTAATTGTAACCAATCCCTCCACCGATTATGAGGTTATTCTAAACGATGGAACTGAATTAGACATAAAGTCAGCTAGCGAACTGCCCGATGTAGCCAAAATTAACGAAATTCGTGAACCTTGGATTAAGGGCGAGATCGTTTGCCCAAAATCTTATGTAGGCGCAGTGATTCAACTCATTTCTAATAAACGTGGATTGCAAAAAAATCTTAGCTACGTTGATGCTGATTTGGCTTTGGTGTCGTTCGATGCTCCGTTGGCAAATCTACTGACAGACTTTTACGATCAGTTAAAAAGCGTTACTAACGGTTACGGATCTTTTAATTACGAACTAGACAATTATCGAGCTGAAGATTTGGTAAGAGTCGATTTTTATGTATCACACGAAATTGTCGACGCATTGAGTATTATGGTGCACCGCAGTGAATCGCAAGCCCTTGGCCGTGATATCGTAAAAAAATTAAAAGACGTTATTCCACGTCAGAATTTTCAGGTGGCGCTGCAATCTGGCATTGGCGGTCGCTTTATTGCAAGGGAAGATATATCCGGCTACCGCAAAGACGTAACTGCCAAATTGTATGGGGGCGATGTTACGCGCCGCAAAAAACTACTCGAAAAACAAAAAAAAGGTAAAGCCCGCATGAAACGCTTCGGCAAGGTAGATATCCCCGCCGAAGCCTTTACTGTCCTTTTAAAACGCGACTAGCGTATCAAAATTAAACTTGACCAAGCTTGGTCAAGTTGGTATAATGGTGGGCATGAAAGATGTAATTACAATTTACGAAGCAAAAACCAACTTGTCTAAGTATATTAAACAGGCCAAGGCTGGCAAGCCGGTGTACTTTGGCAGCTATGGCCAAAAAGAGGTAATGCTGAGTGCTGCTACCCCAGAAAAGGTCAAAATAAAGTTTGGCACCGCTAGCGGAAAACTAAAATTCTCGAATAAAGATCTGGAAGGATCTGACTCAGATATAAAGAAACTGTTTTATAGCTAAAGAAGCCAAAAATGAAAATACTTTTGGATACAAATGCTCTTGTCTGGTTGTTGTCTAGCTCTAGCGGAGGATCACTGGGTGTTAAATCAAAGAAAATAATTCAAGATTCAGAGATTGTGTTTGCTTCATCCGTCAGCGTGCTCGAGATTCAAATAAAATCAATGCTTGGCAAGATGAAAGTGGATGTCGACCTTATTGAAGCAATTAAAACAGCCGGTCTAAAAGAGCTAGATTTTAAAATTGTTCATGCCAACGAGCTGTCAGCTTTTCTTAAGCTAGCTAAACATGACCCGTTTGACAGAATGCTGCTTGCACAGGCTCAAACGGAATCGATGAAGTTGATGACCTCAGATAAATTTTTGCTAAATCTAGGTCTGAGTTTTGTGCTTGACGCCAAGGAGTAGCCTGTAACTCGATTTAGATTTAGCCAGGGCGTTAAAGAAACGCTTCGGCAAAGTAGACATCCCCACCGAAGCCTTTACCATTCTCCTCAAACGCGACTAGGAATTATTTCCAGTTAAAGCACGAAAGTTTTGGGGGATTTTGGGCTGATTCATTCATTTTTTTTGTAACTCATTAAGATCTTTAATGATTTGGGCGGCGTGGCCTTTTGGTGACACTTTGGGGTACTCTTTAATAATGTTTCCGGATGGATCGATGATAAAAGTGCTGCGGATAATGCCCATAAAAACTTTACCAAACATACTTTTTTGACCCCAAGCATTGTAGGCTTTAATGTTTTTGCCTGACTCGTCGCTTAGTAACGCGAAGTTGAGGTTGTGTTTGGTGGCAAATTTTTTGTGGCTGGCAATTGAGTCTTTGCTAATGCCAATAACTACAGCATTACCATACTCGGCAATGGCATCGCGTTCGTCCCTAAAAGAGCAGGCCTCGGTTGTGCACCCAGGTGTGTCGTCACGGGGGTAAAAATATAGCACTAACCAACGTCCCGTGTAGTCAGCTAGTTTGTGCATCTTGCCATTTTGATCTGGCAATATAAATTTTGGAGCAGGTTTCATGTTTACTATTGTTTCACGTGCGGCTAACTGCTTGCAACTTTAATTTAACTACTCTATGCTTATGTATAAGTAGGGAAATTTGTGGGTATATTGAGCAAAAAAAACCTGATAGTGACCACAGCCATAGTCTTTGCGGCAATTGGCTTATTACTTTTACCAAAAACGTTGGCAGCCACTGCGACAATTTACTTTAACCCTTCGAGTGCCTCTGTTCAAAATGATAACAACGTCAACCTTGTTGCTAGGGCGAATGTTTCTGCTTCTACCACCCTAATTGAAAATTTAGTTGTAACTTACGACGCTTCAAAGCTACAGTTTTTGGCTTTAAGTGATAGTGGAACCGCATATCCAGCAACTCTATTCAATAACACAACTTCGGGTAGCATTACCCTAGACAGAGGAGCACAAGTTGGGTCTCCGGTGACTGGCGACGGTGTAATCACGACTTTTATATTTAAAGCTTTAACCGGTAGCGGCAGCACCAATGTTTCCATATCGGGCAAGGCGTTTACCAGCGAAGGATACACAGCTGTCAGTAACAGCAGTGCTAGTATTACATTAACCACACAAGCTACT
>JBBTTS010000027.1:15429-27192 GCA_038064135.1 Patescibacteria group bacterium
ACCGCCACCCCCACCGAGCCCATCGCCCTCACCAAGCCCAGCTCCAGCTCCTGCGCCAACACCGCCACCCCCACCGAGCCCATCACCCTCGCCAAGTCCTACTCCTTCGCCCTCACCAAGCCCAACTCCAACCCCTGCGCCGCAACCTACAGAATCAACACCTGTGGTTGAAGAAAAAGATGTTCAATATACAAAAGCTAAATTTAGCGTCACAACCCTAAAACCAGTGGTGGTGTATATCGAATACGGCATCAGCAACCTTAGCCTAGTCACCAAACAGTCTAATTTAGGTACAAACCACGAGGTTGCACTAGATCCAGCAAACTTAATACCTGGCACAACCTATCAGTATCGGGTGGTTATGATCGACCAATCTGGTAACCGAACCGATGGAGAAGTTAAGCAAGTAAAGACCAAAGGCTTTAGCCTAAAACTACTCATCACTGACAAAAATGGCAAGCCGCTTAGCAAGAAAAAAATTGTTATTAAATCGGACCCTATTGAGTCTAAAACCGACAACAAAGGTGTGGCTACATTTGAAGATGTAACACCTGGCGAACATAATATTGAGTTCGTCGATGGCAAAAAGACATTTGTTCAAGGACTTACCGTCGAAAACAACGTTAAAGAAGAAGGTGATTTACAAATTGCTGAGGTACAAAACGTTTCAGTGGTTTATGGTGATCTTGAGCTCAAGAACTCTAACGCAACCTTGGTTGTCACCATCGTAGCAGTAGTATTAATAGGAGCAATTTTAGCCGTGATTCTTCGGAAAAGGGGTGGTGGAGGCGGTGGTTCAAAAATGATGCCTATTGCAGCAGGAACGGTTGCAAATATGCCAATTCCAAATACTGATAACTCTGAAACTAGCCAAGAAGACGACGGATTGATCCGCAAAGTTTCTGGAGTAAGTAATCCAGCACCCGGCGCTACCTTAGGGCCAAACGGAGATAAATCCTAGAAAAGCAAAGCTATGATTACTAACTACGACCAAGCCTCATTTTTTAAAAAAGTATTTTACGCTGGATTGGTTTCTGTAACTTTTTTAGTCATTGCAATGCTGTCAAATATGAGACAAGTTGATGCAGCATGTGCACCACTAAATGAATCTCTTGGCAAGGTAACGCTTAGTAACATCAGTATTAAACCAGGCCAAGAAGGAAGCTATCAAGTTTGGGTACGAATGATGGCCCCAGACACTAATGCAAACTCGATATTTTTAGAAATAAACGATATTAATTGTGGATTTGTGGTGGGTGATAAGGCTAAAACAGGCACCGATAATGGCTTGGCTGCGAATCAGTGGGGCTGGGTAAACTACCGCAACACAACTCCATCAGCAACGGCAACATACGCAAACATTACTGTCGCACTAGGCGCGGGTAACCATACGATTTACGCTGTGGGTCGCGAGTCTGGTGTCAAAGTAGACCGCATCATTTTGACCCAAAGCACTTCTTGCGTACCAGACAATATCCGCGATGTAGCTACTGGCCGCGAACCAGGTGATAATTGTGTACCAAGGGACACTAACTCGCCCACCGTCAACATTACCTTTCCAGCGACTTCGCCCTTTATTACCTCTGGAAATAGTATGGCGGTACAGGTTACGGCAAGCGATGATATTTCGGGGGTAAACCCAAATAGTTTGAAGCTTTGTGTTATGCCACCCGGAACAACTACTTGCCCAACCACATTAATTTCGCCAGACGCTGGCTCAACTTCTTCGCCATTTAGCTTTACATTAAATACCACTAACTGGGCACCGGGTGACTACACCATTCGGGCCACCGCATCCGATAATGCTTCGCCCGCTAATTCTGCCAATAGTACCAACAGGATTTTACGAAAGCCCGACACCATCGCACCAACAGCTTTGTTAATCGACCCAACGGCTGGTGAAGTAGTACAAGGAACTACTACTTTTACGGCAACGGTAACGGATAATATGGGAGTACAAAAAGTTGAATTTATTGTAGATGGAAACTTACTTGCTACAGTAAATCAAGCTGCACCACTACCAACTAGTTTTAACGCAACGGCAGCCGTAGCTACAGCCGGGCTAAGTAACGGCACACACAGTGCAACGGCCAAAGCTTACGACGCGGCCAATAACTCAATAACTAGCGCGGCAGTTAGCTTTACTGTAAATAATGTCACGCAGGTAAATAATCCACCCACTGCAGTAATTACCAACCCCCAGGCTTCGCCAAAACAAACCTTAAAAGACACCCTAACAGTTAGTTGTTTGGCCGGTGACTCGGGTACGATCAACAACTCAATCACAAAAGTTGAGTTCTTTATAGACAACACGACTACCATTACAGGTACCGACACTAACGCTAGCGATGGCCACACGCTATCTGTCGATACCAAAACACTAACCAATGGTGACCACACTTTTTACTGTAAATCGTTCGACAACACCTCGCCTACTCCGCTTTCTACGTTGAGTGTCGGCGTGGTAGCAAATATTAACAACGTCGTATTCTTTGCCGAAGACATTAACCAGGATGGCTGCGTAAATGCACCAGACTACGATGAGCTTTCGCGCAAATGGCGTCAATCAGTTAACGTAGGCCGTGCCGACATAAACAGAGACGGTACAGTTAATGCCCCAGATTACGACGCTCTTTCACGCAAATGGCGTCAGTGTTCCAGCTAGCACTCTTGTGACGTAAGTGCCAAAGTGCTATAATTCGAGTGATATGACAGATCGTCAAAAGCGTATTCTACAAGCCGTGGTAGAGCAATATGCCGAGGTAGCAAGCCCAGTGGGGTCTAGTTTGCTAGCCAAAGTTTTTAGTGTGTCATCGGCAACTATTCGGGCCGAAATGGCCGAATTGGAACGACATGGATTCATTACTCAGCCACACACTAGCGCCGGCCGGATTCCAACTGACAAAGGTTACCGTTATTACGTAAATCAAGTTAATGAGGATGACCAAGCGTTGCCAGAAAGAGGTGCTTCAAGGGCACTGGCAGCTCGCGTTGAAGGTGGTGGCTTACCCGAGCGAACAATTCGAAATACGGTTGATACTTTGGTGGAACTAACTCACAATTTAGGCTTGGCCACACTCGGCGATCAACTATATATGAGCGGACTTTCTAATTTATTTGGCCAACCAGAATTTATGCAAACCGGGCAAGTACAGCAAGTTGCGGGACTATTAGATAACCTAGAACCATGGCTTCGTGAAGCAGCACCAAATGAACCGCTTAGTGTGTACATCGGTGCCGAGAATCCAATTGGCCGTAGCGCCGGCTGTAGTTTAATTATCAGTCGGTTTCGTAGCCCCTACAGCGACCGGAGTTATATTGGTGTGCTTGGCCCTACCAGGCAAAGTTACCGCGATGTCATGAGCCTAGTGCGACGTGCTGGTGAAACGCTAGAAAGCGCACTTTATGAGTAAAGCAAAAAAACCAACAATTGAAGAACTTTTACAGCAAATCGGTGAATTAACCGAAGCCTTGCAGCGTGAACGTGCCGATGCAATTAATATTCGTCGCCAGCACGCCGAGCAATCGGCCGGATTAAGATATCTTATCAAAGCCGATGTTATTGAACAGCTGTTACCAGCAATCGATCATTTGGAATTATCTTTAAAGCATGTACCTAGTGATATCAAAAATCACCAGTATGTAAAAGGCGTACAATCTGTAGTTAAGCAGTTCGAAAAAATATTTACCGATATTGGGATTGAAAAAGTAAAAACTATAGGCGAAGTTTTTGACCCCAAGGTTCATGAAGCAATTACAGCAGAAGATGGTGCTGAAGATATTATTGAAGAAATTCAAGCCGGATATAAACTCGGAAATTATGTGATCCGACCAGCAAAAGTCCACCTAGCAAAAAAATAAAATGAGTGCCGAAATTTATAGTTTTGAGACTCGCCGTTCGCTAGGCATTGATCCTGTGGGCTGGCTAGGTAAGCTTGTTAGCCGTGCAGAAAGAACTAAAATTTTGTTTCAAGAGGCTCGCACATTAATGGCAATAAATTCTAAAGTTTATTCCCCAAATGTGTTTGTAGATAAAGGCGACAGGTTACTTACAGAGGCAGCTAAAGATGGTTTAACAGATTTGGAAATCGAGCAAGCCTATTTCCAGGCTTGCCAAGATCTTGCCAATTTAGGTTTAAGCGAAACTTTACAGCCTTTGCAAAATGACTTTGATTTTAGCTTTTAGATTTATTACAATCAATCCATTCATCTGGAGGTTTCTATGACAGATGTAACTACAGGTGAGGAACACTTAGCCATTGCCTGCGAATTATTAAATAACAGACCTTACCGGCCAACGTAAATACCAGAAATTCAATTTCGGAAATCGAAGCAAACACAGTCTCAGGGCCAAGCGGTTTTGGCAAGGGCACTTTAATTGCCAGATTATTAGAGCTTGAAGACCCCGAAAATCCTGGCCAGATGCTCTATAACAATGTTCGTGGATTTACCACGCGTCCGAAGCGAGAGGGAGACGACTATTATTATTTGACTTCAAGTGCCGATAAAGCAGCGTTGAGGGTAGATTTAAATGAGGGTAATTTAGTTCAGGCCACTGCCATATTTGGCAACATTTACGGCACCTATCCATCCGATTATCCAGAATCTGGACACGTTTTATTCGATAGCACACCTGAGGAATCTGTTCGAATCGAGAGATTGGGCTTTTGGGCCATAAAAAGATTGTTTATTGTCCCAGAAAGTTTTTCGGGGTGGCTAAATCGGTGGAAAGGTCGCGAAGGAAAATTTCCACCAGATTTTAATGACCGATTCATTGGAGCGTACCAAATGTTAATGTTTGCGTTAAATCACGGGGGATTTAATTGGTTGATTAATAGTCAGATAGATCAAACGGTCAAGGCTGCCCGAGATATTTTCGAAGGCGTGCCATCGGCACACGACTTAAATATGGCTGAAAATCGTGCATATAAATTTGCTCGCGAAATTGATCAAAATACTGGAGCAGCAAATCCGATACCAATTACAGATGAATACGACGGATTGACAAAAAATGATAAAAAGTTACTATTAATGTTTAGTTATGAAAAAGATTAAGTTGAACCAGCTTAAGGAGATTCGCGGGATGAAAAAAGTAGGGCAATTTGTAAACAAGAAATTACTTATTATCGTTTTGTCATTTATAACCATTATTTCCTTTACGTCGGCTGCAGTATATGCGATTACAACCAAAAACGCTCATAACCGTGGAGTAATTGCACTAGTTGGTGATTCGAATATGACATTTGCTTCAGCAAAAATTGTCTGGGAGTTTAACTGGCTTCAGCACACATTTAATGGTTATACACCGCTTTTTATGACATATGTAGGATCGGGAATCCGAACGCCAGACTGTATAAACAACCCATGTAGTACAAATAATTTTTGGCAAATAAAATTTTCTGAAACTTGGGCCAAGGTCAAACCAGACTTAGTTGTAGTTAACTTGGGTATAAATGATGCAAAATATATCGGTACATCATCTACAATTGGCTATTCATATTATGGTCAAAAAATCGATTGGCTAATGCAAAAAATGCCGATTGGGAAAAAGGTAATTTGGACTAATTTACCTTGTAATTTAGAGCCCCCTGAATATTTAAATGGATGCCTATATATTAATAATTCACTAAATCAGGCAAAAAATCGATGGCCTAATTTAATAATTTTAGACTGGGCAAGTATTGCAAATGAACACCCAGAATATATGACTTCGAATAATATTCATTACTCAACGTACGGGCAAGCAGCATACGCGAAATTGGTAGTTGATAAGTTAGATACTTTATTACCAGTTCCAAATAATTAATGTTTAAAATTATACGGCGAGCATCAAAGGTTCCGTACTATTTTTTAGCAACTGCTTTTCTGCAAACTCCCAATTGATAAGTTTGTAAAACGCCGTTATGTAGTCAGCCCGCATGTTTTGGTAGTCGAGGTAGTATGCGTGCTCCCAAACGTCTAGTGCCAATAGCGGCATATCGTCGTCGCGTATGGGGCTGAAGGCATCATGCATGCCTTTGATTTCCAGTTTTCCTTGCTTGTTTTTGAGTAGCCAAGCCCAGCCGCTACCAAAATGTTTTAGGGCTGTTTCTGTAAAAAGTTCACGGAACTTATCATAGCTGCCAAATGATTCATCAATGGCGGCAGCAATGTGTGAGGTTGGTTGCGTGTCGTCATTGCTACTATTCGGCTGCATACCATACCAGTAGAAGGTGTGATTATAAGCTTGAGCAGCGTTGTTGAATAGCCCGTTTTCGCTTTCGCGTACTATATCTTCGATAGGTTTGTTTATGTCATCCGTGCCAGCCAAAAACTCATTCAGTTTTGTTACGTAGGCCGCATGGTGCTTACCGTAGTGGTACTCGAGCGTTTTCTGCGAAATATGTGGCGCCAGCCCATCCAGCGCATAAGGTAATTTGGGCAAAATAAACTGTTTCATTATCTCATTATATCAACAACTCGACTCATCGCCTCGTACAACTATAATAACCTATAGGTTATTATAGTTGTATATTCCAATAAAATCACTTTTGTTTAATTTTTGGAGTTTGTTTAAACTATTTATTATGGAAAGAGTTGATTTACATTCAGCCGAACCTCTAAAAGTGATCACTACTGGCCAGATTGCTGAGGTTGGGCGGATGGTTTTGGACGGCATTACACCCAGCGCTGGAAGCGATTCGCGGCTGTTTAATCCTTACGATCAATTAAGACAAGCTTTGGCTGACGGTGGAACTGTTCAGATATCTATAAACGGGACTGACTACACTCTTACATCAACCGAACAGCCGTCAACTCGGTCGTTTGTTGGTAGCGCCCACAGAGACTAAGTAATAAATTAAATTAGCACTCTTGACACGTGAGTGCCAATATTTGTATGATATAATAGTTTTAGCACTCTAGCTAATATATTGCTAAATGAACAGGAGAAAACAATGGGTAAAATTATAGGAATCGACTTAGGAACAACAAACAGCGCTATGGCGGTGATGCAGGCTGGAAAAGCCGAAATTGTTGCCAACAGCGAAGGTAACCGAACCACGCCAAGTGTAGTTGCGCTGAACAAAAACGGCGAGCGTTTGGTAGGCCAAGTTGCGCGCCGCCAACAGGTAACCAACGCCAAGAACACTATTTATGAGGTAAAACGCCTTATTGGCCGCAATTGGAGCGACAAAGAAGTCCAAAAAGACATTAAGCTGATGGGCTACGAAATGGTCAAAAGCGGTAACGGCGTTAAGGTAAAAATGGGCGATAAAGAATACAGCCCAGAAGAAGTTAGCGCCATGATTTTAGGCAAGCTAAAGGCCGACGCCGAGAACTTTTTGGGCGAACCAGTAACAGAGGCGGTTATTACAGTGCCAGCTTATTTTGACGATTCTCAGCGCCAAGCCACTAAAGACGCCGGCAAGATTGCTGGCCTAGAAGTAAAGCGCATTATTAACGAGCCAACTGCCGCCGCGCTTGCATATGGCCTGGACAAAGGCAAAAAGACAGACGAAAAAATTGCAGTCTACGACCTCGGAGGCGGTACTTTTGACGTATCCATCCTTGAACTTGGCGACGGAGTATTTGAAGTAAAAAGCACCAACGGCGATACCCATCTGGGTGGCGCTGACTTTGACCGCGTGATCATCAACTATCTTGCCGACGAGTTCAAAAAAGAACACGGTGTGGATATTAGTGACGACAATGCTGCCATGCAGCGCATCCGTGACGAAGCCGAAAAAGCCAAGATTGAGCTTTCAACCACCAACGAAGTTGATGTTAACCTACCATTTTTGACGGCCGATGCCGATGGGCCAAAGCACTTCGAGCATAAACTAACTCGTGCCAAGCTGGAAAGCTTAGTAGGCGAGCTTATCGACAAAACTGCCATTCCGTGCGAAAAAGCACTCAAAGACGCCGGTCTAAAAATCGGTGATATTGACGCAGTGGTATTGGTGGGCGGCATGACTCGTATGCCATCTGTACAGAAGAAGGTCAAAAATATCTTTGGTAAAGAGCCTATGCAAGGTGTCAATCCCGACGAAGTAGTGGCCGTAGGTGCCGCTATTCAGGGTGGAGTATTGCAGGGCGACGTAAAAGACGTATTGTTGCTAGACGTAACGCCACTCAGCCTGGGCATCGAAACTCTCGGTGGCGTGGCAACCAAGCTTATCGAGCGCAACACAACAATCCCAACCAGTAAGAGCGAAGTATTTAGTACTGCGGCCGACAACCAGCCACAGGTAGAAATTCACGTGTCGCAGGGCGAGCGTGAAATGGTGGCCGACAACAAAAGTCTTGGCCGCTTTGTGTTAGATGGTATTCCTCCATCACCGCGGGGTATCCCACAGATCGAAGTTACATTTAATCTTGATGCCAACGGCATCTTAAACGTTACCGCTAAAGATAAAGGTAGCGGCAAAGAGCAAAGCATTACCATTCAAAACAGTGGAAATCTAGATAAAGACGAAGTCGAAAAAATGGCCAAAGAAGCCGAAGCCCACGCCGAAGAAGACAAAGCTAAGCGCGAAGCAATCGATGCCCGCAACCAATTAGACAGTGCAATTTACCAAGCCGAAAAACTAAAAAGTGATAGCAAAGATAAGATTAGCGAGGAAGACATGAAGTTGCTCGACGAAGCTGTTGAAGAAGCTAAAAAAGTTGTTGCCGACGAAAAAGCTGACAAAGATTCTATCGAAAAGGCCGCCAAAGAGCTGAGCGACAAAATGATGCCAATCGGCGCCAAAATGTACGAGGAGGCTTCTAGAAAAGAAGCCGACGAATCTGCTGGCCAGCAGACTTCCGAAGCCTCAGCAAAGGAGGATACGAACTCCAAATCCTCGAAAAAATCTAAGAAAAAAGATGACGAACCCGTAGAAGGTGAAGTCGTCGACGAGAAATAGAGTGTTCTGACAGTCTCGGACAACACCTGTGGGGTTTATATTTTGGTAAAAATAGTAAATTAGTTATATAATATATTTAATGGCAAAAAGTGAGACGCAGCTAGCCGAGCTCGGTGAGTTTTTAAAACAAAGTGTTGAGCTTGGCTACGGCGGTGAAAGCAGTCAGCCCAGACGTGAGAAAGATGGCTCAACGACGATTGAGTTTAGCGAAGGCCTGTGGAGAGTTCGTGATAACTATTTTACCTCAAAAGATGCTCGAGTGTTCGCCGGTCAGGAGATGGCATTTTATAGAGGTGGGCCATTTTGGTACATGATTTACCACGGACATGCAGAAGAAGACTGTGATACAGACGCAGCGTATGAAATTCTAAAGGCGGCCCTTAAACATCCTGACCCAGATTTACCGGTTAGAGGTCCATTCGAACGATTTGAGGTAGACAATGGTAACTATGAGATGGGAGATGGAGAGCAAGAGCTTATATTGCCAAACGATCTTAGCAGGTTTGCAGTTGTTGAATATGTGAGCGTTTATAAGAGTGATTTAGAGGACGACATTAGCTCTTATCGTGGTCATTTTTTGGGTGGTGTTCTGGAGGGCTAGGGATTATGACTGGCGACGGTTTTGAACATAGGATGGAGGCTCTTTCTCGTATTCATGCAGGAGCAAATAATCCCGATGAGCCATACTGTGGTGTGGCCGCGTTATTTAATGCAGACCTTCATACGAAAGATCCAAATTGTGCACCCCGAGAAGAATGGATATTGTTATCAGATTTTGAGATACAACACTCACCACAAAATAATCAAAATGAAAATTTGAATTGGGTAGATCCGGATATACTCGAATATAACGGCGGAGTGGCTGACCCAGCAAATAAAGAAAACGAACGTAAGTTTAAGGAATTTTTTGAAACAGAGTGGCTAAAACCTAGATACGATCACTTGCGTGAAAGGTGGGATAAACATTTAAACGATCCAGATCCACGTGCCAGAGTTATGGGTAAGGTGGCGCTTTGGTCGTACGTTCAATATTTGAAAATTAAGAAAAACTAGCACTCTACCCCTATTGAGTGCTAAAATATAGCGTACATGAGTAAGCGAGATTATTACGAAGTTCTTGGTGTATCAAAAAGTGCCAGTGCCGATGAAATTAAAAAGGCGTTTCGTAAGGCGGCTGTTGAGCACCACCCAGATCGTGGTGGCAGCGAAGAAAAGTTCAAAGAAGTCAACGAAGCCTACGAAGTACTAAAAGATTCGTCCAAGCGCCAACGCTACGACCAATTTGGTCATGCTGGCGTGGGTGGCAACGGTGGCTCTGGTTTTAATGGCTTCAGTGGTGGAGCAGGCCAAGAAGTCCATTTTGATTTTGGTGACTTGGGTTTGGGTGATATTTTTGGAAGTTTTTTTGGTGGTGGTCAAGGCCAGCGACGAACACGCCAGGCTAGGGGTCGCGATGTCGAAACCAACCTAGAAATTAGCTTTGAGCAAGCCGTTTTCGGAACTGAAGCTGACTTAAATCTTAGCCTAGACGATGAATGTGAGCATTGCAAAGGCACTACCGTAGAGCCAGGCCATGAATTAAAAACTTGTGACACGTGTAAGGGTTCTGGACAAGTTACTACAGTTACTCAAACAATTTTTGGGAATATTCAGCAAGCAAGTGTTTGCCCTAAATGTAAGGGCCGGGGTAAAATCCCCGAAAAAGTTTGCTCGGTTTGTGACGGTAGGGGTACCAAGCGAAAGAATCAAAACATTTCGCTAAAAATTCCTGCCGGTATTGATGACGGCGCTACCATTCGACTGCGTGAGCATGGTGAAGCCATTGCTAATGGTCCGAAAGGGGATTTATACGTCAATATTCGCGTTAAACCACATAAAAAGTTTACCCGCGAAGGCGATTTAATTTTAAGTGAAGAAAATGTAAATATGGTCGAGGCTGCCTTGGGCACCGAAATCGAAGTTGATACTGTCGATGGTCCAATAAAGATGAAGGTACCAGCCGGAACTCAAAGCGGCACAGATTTTAAACTTTCCAGTCACGGCGTACACCATCTAAAAAATGACTCTAGAGGTGCACATATTGTAACAATCAAGGTCGAAACACCAACCAAGCTCACCAAAAAGCAACAAGAGCTTTTAGAGCAGTTCAAAAGTTCTGGTGGCAAAGGTTTTTGGCGCTAAAACTGTACAAGCACAAGCATTTTTGCTATTACTAAATGGTAATGACAAAAAACTCTTCTAAGCAAGGCGGCTTTATAACAATGATAATTGTAATTATATTAATTTTAGCTGCTGTGATGTTTTTTGCTTTTATGCGCGTCCAACAGGCACGTCGCTAACATACAGATATAGACAAAAAACCAAAAATATGCTAAAATATATCAATGGTTGACCTTATGGAACACCCAATTGTCGCGTATCATATTCCGACCCGAGCAAAGGGCAGTCCAGACATGCCCCACATTGACGATGCCCTAGCAAAGTATAACCGTCCAGAGATGCTAATCGCGATTTCTGACTTTGGTATGGATCCAGTTGTTTCAAGAGGCATAGATTCATATGACATTATAAGTGGCATAGCCGCAGTTTTGAGGCCTACATTGAAACGCGATGGGCATGGTGATTGGCAAGTTCACGTCGTACCGGACCGTATAGGTACAGCCTCAATAAGTGCGTTTAGGACCACAACCCCTCTGCCTATATCAGAGGTAATTGACGGGATACCGCAACTTAATCACAGAGATGTTAAAAAACTGGCGAATAAATCACCAGCAAATAGACTTCTAGCCCGCCTGGGGCTTGGCAAGGGCTATGTTGACTTGGCGAATTATGATAATGACTTTGGGCAAGCGTTACTGGGAGCAGACTTTGACCA
>JBBTTS010000028.1:0-1329 GCA_038064135.1 Patescibacteria group bacterium
CCTAACAACTACTAATCGCAACATTTGATCAACTTGTACAGCCGCCAACGCTACGCCTAGCTCGTGCTCACGGTTGGATTCCCAATCCAGAAGGGCAGTTTGCATGTTTTCAGCAAGATCTTTTATGGTTGAGTTTATAAGCCCAACCTTTCTTGATCTTTGCCTAAGGTGTGAATTTGGCAAAGTTATAATCGAGTTTTTATCCATAATTCTAAAAGTCTTTCAAAGGGCAGTATAACCTATTAGATACAGAGGTAGCAAAAGGAATCTTTCACAGCAAATTAACCGGGTCGAACTCGGCACGCCATTTGTCTCCATAACGATGCTTAATTTTTACCAATATTTTTCGCTGCTTAGAGCGTATTACAAGTTGCCAACGAAATTTTCCAGCTAATTGTTCGATATACATTGGCGAGGGTTCGCTAACAATAACTTTATTGAATTCTCCATCACTGGTTATATTGTAGTAGAGTTGATTAGCCCGTGACTGGACAGTTTTTCTTGTTTTAGCTTCGGTAGTTAGCTTTAGTAAGTACACAAAAGGAGGGTACAAATATTGTTGTCTTTCACTAAGTTGCCAGTGGTAAAAATCATTATAGTCATTTTGGCAAGCAAAGTTTATAGCTTTAGAATTTGGGTGATAAGTTTGAATAAAGATCTCGGCATCGCCATGACCTCTACCTACACGTCCAATTACTTGATGTATCAGCTGATAAGTTTGCTCTTCGGCGGTAAAATCAGGCATATAAAGAGATGAGTCAGCCGATATTACGGCAACGGTTTTTAGTTTCGGTAGATCAAGTCCTTTAGTAATCATCTGGGTCCCTAGTATTACATCGAATTTACCTTGTTTAATTTGCTGGAAAGTCTGCTCTAACCTTTCGGTTTTTTTGACATCAGTATCTAAACGAATAATAGATATACCCGGAATTAATCTGCCAATTTCATCCACCAAACCTTTTGTTCCGATTCCTTTATAAATAATGTCTTTACTGTTGCAGGCTGGACATTTTAGAGGCGGTGAATCCGTCCAACCACAACTATGACACCTAGCTAGGAATTCATCACTGTGAAATGTTTGAGTGACATTACATCTTTTGCAATGTTTTTGCCAACCGCAATTTTTACAAGCTATTATCCGGCTCGAACCTCGACGATTTAAAAATAATAAACTTTGATAACCGTCACTTTTGTTTGATTTAATTGCCTCTAATATGTCGTTATTGATGTAATTAGATAAAGTAAATTTACTTCGTTCACGTTGGTCGAAAATATGTAACTTACGACTATGTAAATTGCTTGAGTAAAGGCTGGGCAACTTGTGGATAC
>JBBTTS010000029.1:0-26187 GCA_038064135.1 Patescibacteria group bacterium
GCTTTTTGGTGTTACTTCTAAAAGCTCGTCGTTTTCTATAAAGTCCAAGCATTCTTCTAGGCTAAATATTGTAGGCGGAGTAAGTTGCGTGACACCGTCGGATGATTTACTGCGCATATTGGTAAGTTGCTTGGCTTTACAAACATTCATTTCCATATCTTCTTGGCGAGTGTTAAGGCCAATAATCTGCCCGGCATATACTTTTTCGGCTGGATTTACAAAGCAAACTCCTCTTTCTTCTACATTTTGCAGTGAATAAGGAGTTGTGGTGCCCGTTTCAAATGCTATCAAAACCCCATTACGAAGCTGGTCGAGCGCTGGTACTTGCGGCTGATAGCCAATTGTTAGACTGTTCATTATTATTGTGCCTTTTGTGTTGGTCATTAAAATGTTTCGCATTCCCAACATAGCCCGAGTAGGCATTTCGTATACCAGCTTAGTAACTCCTTTGGGACTAGCGAACTGCTCTTTTAGAACGGCTTTTCTTTGGCCAAGCTCCATCTGCACGGCACCAACCTGCTCGACCGGAACTTCGATAATAACTTCCTCTAGTGGCTCCTCAGTAGCCCCGTTGTTATCACGAGTGACAACCTGTGGGCGGCCAACCTCAAACTCATAACCTTCTCGGCGCATACTTTCAATTAAGACGCTTAGATGTAATTCGCCTCTGCCAGAAACCAAATAGCCAATACCATCTTCTTCAACTCTAAGTCCGACGTTGGTTTCCAGCTCTTTTTGCAAACGCTCACCAATCTGTCGCGAGGTACTAAATTCACCTTCTAATCCTTTGAATGGGCTAGTATTGGGGCCTAGATATATTTTTAGAGTTGGTGCTTCGACCTCCAGAACTGGCAAAGCCTCGGGTTGTTCGGCGTCAGCTATTGTTTCACCGATCTGTGCAGTGCTAATTCCGGTTAGCTGTACTATATCTCCAGCCACACCACTAGAAACTTCAAAACGACTTACCCCGTGACTCATAAAAACCATTTCCACTTTGGCTTTGGCATTTGAGCCATCTTTTTTACATAATATAACCTGCTCGCCAGGCTGAACTTTACCCCGAGTAATTCGCCCGATAGCATATTTGCCCTTGTAACTATCCCAAGCCAGCGCCGTTACTAACATCTGGAATGGTTTCTCTAGTTCAATTTTAGGTGCTGGGATTTCTTTAATGATCGCGTCAAAAATCGCTTCCAAATCGGCAACCTCTTCGCCATTTTGCGGAGGGGTAGCCCAGGACTTGCCCGCCCGACCAACTGCATAATATATTGGGTAGTGTAGTTGGTCTTCGTGTACGGCAAGTTCTAGAAATAAATCTGCCAGTTCGTCTTCTACTTCTTTTATTCGACTGCCCGGTTTATCGATTTTGTTAATAATCACTATCGGCTTTAGTTCGGAAGCCAAGGCCTTACTTAGTACAAATTTAGTTTGCGGCATTGGTCCTTCTTGAGCATCTACAATCAATAGACATCCATCTGCCATGTTTAGCGTACGTTCAACTTCACCACTAAAATCGGCATGTCCGGGGGTATCGATGATGTTGATGCGGTAATCGCCATGCTGTACGGCAGTAACCTTGGCGGTTATGGTAATGCCACGCTCTTTTTCTTGGTCGCCACTATCCATAATCAAGTCTTGTGTCATTTCGGCCTGATTATCACGAAAAGTCTGTGACTGCTTGAGGAGGCCATCAACCAACGTTGTTTTGCCGTGGTCAACGTGAGCAATAATTGCAATATTCCTAATTTTGGTAGGGTCTTGAGTAGTCATCGGTTAAAATAAGCGCCTTTTTTGGCGCTACCTTTAGGGTATATTATAGCATAACTATATTACTTTTGCCATATTTATCTCCAGTTGCGTTCGATTTCGTGAATACGGTCGTGATCTAGGCCAAAAAAGTGTGCAATTTCGTGCCACAAAGTATGCTTAACTTGAGCAAACACTTGTTCAATAGAATTTGATGATTGTAATATTGGTAATTTAAAAATAGTTATTTTATCAGGCAAGACTAAGTTGTAGCCCGCACCACGCTTAGTAAGTGGGATCCCTTCGTATAGTCCAAATAAAGTCTGGTCGCAGCGTAGTCGTAATTTTTGACGCTGCTCTGGTGAAGGCAGGTTTTCATAAGTAATAGCTACATTATTTAGCTTTTCGATATACTCATGAGGCAATTTGTCCATTGACCGAGATATTATGTCCGAAAATTGTTGATCATTAATTTCAAACATTTTTATTCATCAAACTTTCTATGGCCGAGACTGCTAATTCGGGGTTTTTTAATATAGAATTATGGCCGCCGGGGATTTGTAAAGAATTAACTAGCTTTATCAGATCGCTTTTTTCGGCTGCTCCATCATTTTTACCATAAACAAATAATTTTGGACACTTAATTGTTATCAAATCATCGAATGGATGTTGATTTTCGATAATATTTTTCATACTTAAATTATAAGAACGCCAAGTGTGCAAAACAGAATCTTGGGCTACGGCTTTTGTAAGATTTGGCAAATATATTGGAGCGATACGCCTACTAATTGGACGCATTCCCCTGCACCACAGTGTGCAGAGAATTTTTGAACTTCGTCCATAATAAGCAAATCTAAGGCTACTTTTGGAACGTGAAATTTTTTGCTTGGCGATTTCGGGACTGGCATATATTGGCATTCCGAACCCAACTAAAGCAACTACTTTATTTGGATTTTCAGAGGCGTAGCGAACTGCCAGAAGTGCTCCCATAGAATGTCCCACAATAGTAAATTTTTTAACACCAAGAGATGTAAGGGTATCTTGGACTGCACTAAGATGGCTGTCGTAATCATATCTAGAATCTTTCGGCTTAGGCGAATTTCCAAAACCTAACAGATCAATTGAAATGCAGTGGAAATTTTTAGAAAGCTTTTCAATAATGTCTTCCCAAAATCGAAGCGACGATGCCATACCGTGTAAAAATACAATTGTCGGACCACTGCCAGATTCTTTAAAATTAAGTATCGAAATATTTCTCATGATTCTCGATCTATTTTAGCAAAATTGTTAGTGATATTTCTGTTATAGTTATTAAATTATTGTTATAGGAATACTTAAAACTATTTTGCCATTTATTAGATGGAGTTACGTCGGGCTCTCATTATTTTTACTGATTAGATTTTGGGCATTTTGGACGCCAGATTTACTTTTTATTATGCTTTTGGTTGGTTTTATACTTTGGGGCCAAGCAGTTGAATTTATAAAGAAATTTGTACCATTTTTAGTTTTACTACTTAGCTATGAGGCCCTACGCGGTTTTGCAAATCATGTTAATAACAATGTGCATTTCGACATGATGATCAATTGGGATAGGAGTGTATTTGGACAATTACCTACCAGTTGGCTTCAATCATTTTTGTACCTCGGACACCTGGCCTGGTACGACTTCTTTTTATACGGTCTGTACATGATGCATTTTATAGTTCCGATTGCAATTGCACTTTGGTTTTGGAAAAAGAAACCAAAATTTTACAGTCCATTTTTAACAGGTCTGCTTTTGATGTCATATGCCGGATTTGTTACATATATTATATACCCGGCTGCGCCACCCTGGATGGCTTCGGACATGGGTTTAATTGAACCGATTCGTCGAATATCTAGTGACGTATGGGCAGCTTGGGGTGTTAATGATTTCCCTAGCTTGTACGACAAATTCGCCCCTAACCCTGTAGCAGCCGTGCCCTCACTTCATGCCGCGTACCCACTTTTAATGTGGTTGTTTATCCGCAAAGCATACCCAAAAAATAAATGGCTTGTTTGGGGTTTCTTTGCTTATCCAGCGTTAATTTGGTTTGGCATTGTTTATTTGGGCGAACACTACGTTATTGATGTTGTGCTTGGGATAATTTACGCAGTTGTAGCGTATTTATTAACCGTTAAGTTTTTTAATTATTTGGACTCAAAAAATTTAAGCCTATCCGCTTGGGCATTAAGACCATTAGTAATTTTACGCAAAAAGCTTATGTTACGATAAGTGCATGATACCTCTTAGCTCGGCGCTGCGAAACCTTATAGTACTGATTGTATTAATTCCACTCGTAATACTTGTGGTTTTGCAAACCGATAGCCTAAATGGTATTTCGTCAGTTATGGCAAACGTGCGGTACGACCGTCTCAGTTTGGGTGTGTTAATGTTTGGCCTAACTTTTATATTGAGTAGTTTAAATTATTCGCTTTTGGTACTAAAACCTGTACGCGTCAGCCGATTGCTTGTAATACAAATCGCCAGCGGCTTTGCAAATAAGTTAATGCCAGCAGGTTTAGGCAGTATGACTTTAAATGCCCGCTACTTAACTCGCAGCGGCCATAATACGGCTCAGGCTATTGCTGTAGCCAGCACAAATAACCTTATCGGAATTTTGGGACATGCAGCTCTACTTGTAATTGCCCTGCCAGGCTTACTAAATGGCCCACTGCCCTTATCGGTATCCGCTACAGTTAACAAAGTACACGTTTTGATTGTCTGCATAGTATTGGCAATTGGTACTTGGGTGATTCTGGGCCGTTGGGGTCGAAAAATAGTCCGAATTGCCAAGCAAAGCACAGTTCATGTTAAGTCGTACCGAAGTAAGCCAAAGATAATATTAATCTCTGTGGTACTGTCGCTAGGTATTACAGGTGCATACGTTATCACTTTACAAGCGTGTGTTCAGGCTGTCGGATCGCATATACAACCTGGTGAGGCATTATTAGCGCTCAGCGCTGGCTTACTAGGTACATCGGTAATGCCTACACCTGGTGGTGCTGGTGGTGCCGAGGCTGGAATTGCCCTGATTCTGAGCGGCTTTGGATTGCCGGCAACTTTAGCGGTAAGTAGTGCCCTACTTTATAGATTGATGACTTTTTGGCTCCCCTTAATCCCCGGTTTTGTTGTTTTTGAATGGTTACAACTTAAAAAACAATTGTTTTAATTTTTTTGACTTTCAGCTCGAACAAAGTGTATTCCAAATTCACTGCCCTTATTTACTTCACTTTTGCAAGTAAGCTCTGCGCCCATTAATTTGGCGTATTGGTCACATATCCAAAGCCCAAGTCCAGCACCGTTTGTTTGAACCACTGCGTCACTACGAACTCGGTAAAATTGCTCAAATACATCGGGAATTTCATTTTGATCTATTCCGATACCGCTATCTTTTATAAGTACTAAAACCGTGTCGCGATCACTGGCATGTTCGACGATTATTGAACCCTTGTGGGTAAATTTAATGGCATTTTCCAATAACTCGAAAATAATATGCCCGACAAGCTGTGCGTCGCCCCTAACTTTTTCCGAATCTATGGGTTTATGGTAGGTTAATGTTAATTGCTTTGCGTTGGCTTTTTCGTTTATTTTATTAACTTGCTCTTCGATAATTCCGGAAATTTCAAATTCTGAAGTATTTGGTTTAATTATTCCTTGTTCCAGTTGCATCGCTAATCTTAAATCAGCTGTAAGTTTATCAAGTCTTTGTGTTTCGTGAAGCATATTAGTTAGGCTTTGTTTGGCAGATTCATCTATCTTGCCAACATTTCCTTCAACCACATCATGCAGTAAGTGCTCTAACCGCCCTGTAGGAACTTGTAATTCATGAGACGTGACGTCTAAAAAATCCTCACGCAAAGCGTCTAGTGAGCCACTTTTATGAAATAATTCGGTATATTCAACAAATCTAAAATGATGCAGAAGCAAGATAACTGTCAAAGCCGCGCTTAGAGCAGCTACGGCCAATCCAATATTTAATGATTTAGCTAATTCACTTTCGGCTCGGGCAACCGAAATCTGAGTTTCAACTACGCCCAATACTAATCCTTCTTGCAATATTGGTGTTAGGGATACCCAGGTATTATTCGATCTAAACTGCTGCACTGATTTTTGATTTGCTGCCAATAATAGTCGATCGTCACCCGACTTTGTATTATTTTTTTCGGTATTTGTAGATGCGCTAACTATGTAATCACCCCTGCCAGTTGGCGTACTCACACTAATAAGAGAAATGTCTTTATTAACTGATTTTATATCGGCTAACTGCTGCTGTAAAACTCCTGGCAGTGTAATATTTTGGCGCAACGAGCTGGATATTATTTCTCCTGTTAGCGATGATTTAGACTTTAACTGTTCCTGAGTATTTTTCTGCATATTCGCCAAAACCCAAACCATGCCACCCACCATCAAAAGCGGTAAAATTATAATTACCACTAGCGAATACCAGTATTCTTTATGCTGTTTTGGGTGATTATTGGTAATTAAACTTGATGATTTTGCCATAAGAATTATTGGTTAATTGTACACTAAAACTGCCCGTTATTGCTTGTGGATAAAACATATGTCATTGAAATAATGTTAGTTTTTTAGTACAATCACCTCTGTTATTGGGAGTTGGCCAAGTGTGAGAACTGCCTTCGGCAGTTTGCAAGGTCGGAAGCCTGGATGGCGATCGCCACCAAGCTGAGACGGGGCCGAGACTGATTAGCGAAACTAGCAAGTCAGATCGTGGCAAGGCAACAACTTACCGGCGGGCAAACCTCAAGAAGTTAATTAACACCCCTCGTACGTTATAATACGAATCGGTTATTGGGAGTTGGCCAAGCGGTAAGGCACTGGGTTCTGGTCCCAGGATCGGGGGTTCGAATCCCTCACTCCCAGCCAAGGTTGTTATGACACATTTATGTGTTTTAACAACCCTGTTTGTTTTTGAGTGATTCGAACGGGCAGTCCTGTGAACTGCCCCGCACCTTGCCCCAGAACGACTAAAAGGAGTTGGGGGTCGACTAAGCAAAACTTATTTTGTTTTGCCGTCGAGGCGAATCCCTCACTCCCAGCCAAGATGTGCACCAAACGAGACCTGAATGGTATACATCTTGCCGAGCAGAAATACTAGATTGTTGTTTAAGATTTATGATTAAAAAGAACTTTTAGGTATTAGCTGTAATATGTTCTGTTTGATGAGATGATATATATGATGGAAGAAAACACGCAAACACGTATAGCATATACGGTGCCCCAACTTGATAAGTAACTTAAATCTACATTCAGAGATTTAGGGTACACAGATGCATTGCTCAAGAATCTCGCTATGTTAGGTATGCAAACCAAACATGTATTTAGTTACATTGAATTTTTCAAAAAAGTTACAGTGAGCCACCCTAAAGATAAGCGACTGAGCACAATAGGAACAGCGCATTATTTTGTACATGAGTCAGCAATAGATTCAACGACAGTGCATCTTTGTAATATTATTGGAAAACCTAATCAGGACTTTGGCTCAATACATATTTTTAAAACTAAAAATTGGAGCGATTCCAACTTTAAGAACAAACTTGAATATAAAAAGGGTGTAATCGATGAAGAACAAATTGAAAGAATTTTTACGCTAAGATCGAAACTAATCGCCCACGTCGACAAAGACATGGATTTTTTAGTTAGTTTTGATGATTTATTAAATTATATGTATATTTTTGAAAAATATATAAAACCAAGTGTTGAAATTATTTTTTCAGAATTTTTGAATGGAAACCATTCGCAAAGTCTTTATGGCCGTGATTTTTCTCACGACATATACAAACTCCTATTCAATGAATTATGAATCTATGTCTAGGCCACAATGCTAAACGAAACTTTTATTTCTTATAAATATCTTTTCGGTGCTGGACTAACAGAATAACGATCGTATCTTTCTCGATATCAAATAGTACACGGTAATTACCTACCCTAAACCGATACTGGGCATCAGCTGGCTTGGTTAAGGCCTTCGCAAAGGCAAGTGGGTCCTCTTGACTCGCGAAGTACTCAAGTTTTACTTTTAATCGTTTTATGATTTGTGCTGGTAGTTTTTGTATGGATTTAACCGCAGGTTTTTTATAAACAAGTTTGTATTTAGACATTTAGATGTCTCCGAAGACCTCGTCGTGGCTAAAATATTCTTTGCTTTCCCTGGCTTCCTTAATCTCTTTTAAGTACTTGGGGTTACTTGCTGCCAGCAAATCTTCCAATTGATCTAGGTCAATTATTGCTCGCTCTTTTTTTCCGCGGCGAGTGACAATAAGGACCTCATCGTTAGTTATGGAGTCTAGTGCATCGGCAAGATTACCCCTCAGCTCCGATGCTGTAAGTGTTTTGGTGCCCATAATTTTCCCTTCAATTATTATTACGTCTTAATTGTACATTCTAATAGTACGTGATGTCAAGCTCGATTATATTTCAAGCAAATCTCTCGCTTCTTGAGTATAGCCCTTCTTGTCTTCTACTCTATCTAACTCCTCAAAAGTTTGGAACGTACTCCAAACTCCCAGCCATATAACCTAAATTATGAAACTAAGAGTATAATTATTCCTAATATAATGGAGGTTTAGTCATGGCGCAGAATAAAGCTAACGAGGCAGTTATTGAACGATTAATTGGGTGTATAAATAATCGCAAAATAGAGTTAATGGACGAGCTATTTCATGATGATGCCATCATGGATTGGCCGCAGTCTGGTGAAAAAGTAGTCGGTGCCGAGAATCGTAGGGGCATATATCAGTCGTTTCCGCAGCTTCCAACTATCACGCCACGTCGCATGATAAGCGATGGCGAGCTAGTTGTGGCCGAAGCCACACTCGATTATGGTGGCCCAGTGCCATCCAAAACAGTATTTATCTTTGAGTTCAGAGACGGGAAGATTGCCACCGAAACCGCCCATTGGAGCGAGCCCTTCGAGGCACCAGCTTGGCGCGCTAAATGGGTAGAAAAAAGTTAGAGTATCTGAAAACAATAGGCTTGTTTCCATCAACTATTAAAAGTCCCGAGAGATTATTTTAGACCAATTCAGGGGTAATTAATCCATTCGAAACGGAGGTTATTTGAATAGCTTCCTCTTCAATAAGAGACTCAATGTTTTTATTCTTATGAGCAGCACCTAACCTGACTATTCTTGTAATCATGGGTTCGTATTCTAGTCCTATATTTATCAAGCAAGCTTTGGGGAATGATCCATAGCCATTTATTAAACTTGGTAGTAGATTGGCCTCTAAAAAGTTCGGCGCACCATGTTCGTCTAATCGAATATCTATACGCCCATAGTCTCGCGCCCCAATTGCATGAAAAACATCCAAAGCTAATGTACATAACTTTTCGTAGAGTAATTTATCAATTACCCTGAGTACTTTTTCCTCGTTTTGTTCTTTAACTTCGCTGCTAAGCATACGAACACCTTGCTCATCCGGTAGTGCAACTAGTTCTATTGGCATAACCGAATATTCATCTGAAAACTCATCTTTAAGAATAGCCACACTAAATTCGCGTCCAGGCAAATATTGCTCAACCAAAGAGTCTGATTGTAAATTTAATGCCAGAGCCCGAGTTTTAAGATTTAGGTCAAAGTAATCATAAACAACCGATTCACTATCTACACCTATCCCTCCCCCACGATCAACTGGTTTCACAAACAATGGAAACTGCAGTGTAGTATGGCTATTAAATTTGCGGTTTTGATCGATAACATAAAACGGTGAGGTAACGAGCCCAGCCTCGGCCACGCATTGTTTAGCTAAGGACTTATCAAGTTCAAGTCGATGGGCCTGTTGTGAAGATCCTGTATAAGAAATACCTCGCTCATCCAAATAATCACTAAGCCAAATACGATTTTGATCATATAAATTATTAGGATCCAGCGGAATATATTTCATACCTAAAAACACCAAGTTAGGTTGGCGCAAGACAAGCAATTCTAAGTCATTTATGTTGTTTACAATGCTAATGCCGACGTCCGTATAGTACTGGGATAGAACTTCATATGTTGCATTTCTCGATTTGCGACCCATGGAACTAAGGCCACTAATTTCAGAGCTCACAATTTCAATGTGTTGATTGATTTTCATATATGTAGCCTTGATAGCCGCTTCTTTAAAAGATTTACAGCTATTAAATAATCTGTATTTGCTTTAATTATCGACGAAAATCACCGCCTGGGCGACGTTCTTCTTGAGGACGAGCTTGATTGACTACAATGGAACGACCACTGATTTCTTTACCGTTTAACTCTTTAATGGCATTCTGGCCTTCTTTGATGTCTTCCATTTCTACAAATCCGAAGCCTTTCGATTGTCCGCTGTCACGATCTTTAATTACGACTGCGCTGACTACTTTGCCTTGAGCGGCAAATGTTTCTTCTAAATCTTTATCTGTGACTGCGTAAGCTAAACCACCTACATAAAGTTTCATTGGCATAACAATTTCCTTTCTTTAACTAGTATCACACGAGTTTAGTATCTTCTAACCGCGATGACACCAGTTTTGTTGGGACTGTTATGACAACGGAGAGGTTCAAATAACCACTTGCTTATTTATTATCGTAACACAATAAGATGTAATACCCTAAATTTTTATCTGTTTTGATTAGTTTCGGCTGGTTATTTTTCCCGGATTTTAATCAGTTTAATAAAATTTTAGATTAAATAATTATCAATTACAGTTAGGCTTCTAGCGAGGTGCTTTCTTGTTGGTCTTTGGGTTTTAGGATGGCATCAACTAGTTTATCTATATCGTCATTAGAAAGATTTACCTTTACAGCGTAGCCAGAAATACCTAATTCACGTAGACCAGCCGGTGCATCTACTTCATTTAAGTTGGAAATAATCAAAACTCGTATATCTTTGCCCCAATCACTTGCCCGCATGCGTTCCAAAATTTGATCACCGGCAATTTTTGGTACCATTAGGTCCAATAAGACTAGATCCGGCATTTTTTCTTGGATAAGCTGCAGAGCATATTCGCCGTCAAATGCTGCGTGGCACTCGTAGCCTAGTGCCTCAAGCCGTATCTTATAAATTTCGGCTAAACTTACATTATCTTCGACGATTATAATTTTTTGCTTTTGTGGTTCCATAGCATTATATTACTCTAATTTTTTAAAAATTACCAAAGACTAACTTTTTGATTTATTCAAGGCAATTTCGAGCTGATATTCATCGATTTTGACACTTACTTTAAACGGATTACTTGGCAATTTGGACTCAATTGCTAATGTTTCGGCATTAATAATTTCGATATGCTCATAAATCGCTTCTTGAAGTTGTGAGTCTATCGTGTTCAGTCTTAAACTAATGCGGTCATCCACCTGCAGCCCTGCCGATTTACGAGCATTTTGTACATGACGAATTACCTCGCGCATTAAACCTTCACGTTTTAGTTCTGGAGGTATTTTAAATTCCATATATATTTCAAAATTATTCTTTTGAAGTTTTTTGTAGGCTATTTTTTTTACATTAAGTTCTTCTTTTGCTATTTCAAGCATTTCATCACTAAATTTATTAGACCAGCCTAGTTGTGCCATCTTAAGTGGTTGACGAACCTTAATCCCTTTACTAGCCCTGAATTCTAAACCGTCTTTAATCAATCTACGTAAAATTTTCATTTCTTCTATGATTTTCTCATTCATCTGTCCAGTTTTTGGCCAGTCTAGCAAATGTACACTTTCGCCACCGGTTAATTTTTGGTAAAGCTCTTCGGTCATAAATGGCGCAAAAGGCGCCAAAACTATGGCAAGTTGCACCAAAACATAATGCAAAGTTAAATACGCGTTGTTTTTGTCGGTATCATCGCCTGATTTCCAAAAACGTCTGCGACTTCGGCGCACATACCAATTACTTGCGTCGTCAATAAAAGGCAAGATCGGTTTTATAGCATTTGGAAGGTCATAGTTATCCATACTAGTTTGAACTTCGCTTATCAATTGGTGAACCCGGCTTACAACCCATATGTCCAGTGGATTGGTTAACTTAGAGCTTGGGTCTGACAATTGGCCGTTAAATTCCCAACCATCTACACTGGCGTACATAGTAAAGAAATCGTACATATTCCAAACCATCCCAAGCTTGCGAGCCACGTCACCAACATCTTTATCGGCCAGTGCAAAACTCTCGCCGTTTGTCAGTGGACTGCTGAGCATCAAAAATCTAAACGAATCTGCCGAATAATTATCCATAAGCTCCATTGGATCGGTGTAATTTTTGAGTTTTTTAGACAATTTTTTACCATCAGCAGCATTAATGTGACCTGTACAAATTAAGTTTTTGTAGGGACTTTTGCCAAACAAACCAACGTTTACGGCCGTTAAGCTATAAAACCAGCCCCGAGTTTGATCGATGGCTTCGGTAATGAAATCTGCTGGAAAACTTTTTTCGAACAATCGTTGATTTTCGAATGGATAGTGAAATTGGGCAAACGGCATAGAACCAGATTCGAACCAACAGTCTAAGACTTTACCAATGTGTTTCATAGTAGTTCCGTCTAGTTCAAATTCAATTTCCATCACATTCGGTAGGTGATAATCATCGAGTCGCTTGCCTGTTAATTGCTCAAATTCGTCGTAGGAACCAATCACCTTTATAGCCTCTGTGCCGTCAGTTCGTACACCTCGCCAAACCGGAATCGGTGTGGCCCAATAACGATCACGGCTAAGATTCCAATCAGGAGCAGTTTCGAGTATATGTTGGAATCGACCGGTTTTTAGATGTGAGGGGGTCCATTTTGTAGTTTGATTGGCGGCAAGCATCTCTTGCTTTTGGGCTTGAATATCCAAAAACCAACTAGGGTGTGCTCGGTACATCAACTTAGTGCCGCAACGGTGACAATGCGGATACTCGTGTTGTATATATTCTACTTTTAGGGCTTTCCCTTCTGCTAAAAGCGTTTTGGCAATTTCTTTATTTACATCCCAAATATTTTGGCCCCGCCATCGACCTTCGGTATAGTGACCGTTTTCGTCAACTATCGATACTACTGGCACTCCAACCTTTTTACAAAGTTCGTAATCTTCTTCGCCGTACGCCGGTGCTTCGTGTACTATTCCTGTGCCAGTTTCTTCGCTTACAAATTTTGCGTCTAAGACAACATGCGCATCGGGGCCATGATTTTGAAATAGCGGTGTGTACTTGAGGCCAACCAATTCGCGACCTTTTACGGTTTTTAGCAATTTGTAGACTAGTGGTTGGTGTTTTTCATCTTGCATTACGCGCTCAACTGCGTCACTGCCAACATAAAACTTCTTACCGCCGTATTCAATTAGGTTATAGTTTAGTTTGCTATTTACAGCTATTGCCACATTAGCTGGTAAGGTCCACGGGGTGGTTGTCCATGTCAGCAAATATTCATTGCTATCTTCGATTTGAAAATACACAAACACACTTGGATCGGTGTCTATTTGATAACTATTTTCCATAGCAACTTCACTTTTACTGATTGGGGTGGCATCTTTAGTGCAGTACACTAATATTTTTTCGCCCTCGTAGATCTTGCCGTCATCATAAAGCTTTTTAAAAGCCCACCATACACTCTCCATGTATTCGTTATCCATGGTTTTGTAGGCACCCTTAAATTCGACCCAGCGCCCGAGCCGCTGTATGGTGTCTTCCCACTCAGTGCCGGTTTTTACCATTGCTGCCCGACATTCACGTACATAATCGCCTATACTGATCTTGCTACCAATTTCTTTTTTGCTTTTTATACCTAACTTATTTTCTACAAACAATTCAGCGGGCAGGCCATGACAATCCCAGCCCCAGCGCCTTTCAACGTGATGTCCTTGCATGGTCCAATATCTAGCCACAGCATCCTTTAGGGTTGACACCAACATATGCCCGTGATGCGGCGTACCAGTTAGGAATGGCGGACCATCATAAAACACCCAAGATTTACTTTGCGGACGATTATTTACTGATTTTTGGAAAGTTTTATTTTTTTCCCATTTAATAACCAAATCTTTTTCATATTCGATTGCGGGGCGGCGACTATTGGCAACAAATTTCATGATTATTATTTCCTATTATAAATAAAAAAACTTCTTTTTGATGCCAGAATCCGAAATCTTCGGACGGTACCATCTGGCTTCCAAAAGAAGTAAACTTTTTTGGCGCTTGATTCTCGAGATTACGCATCGATAACGTCGGGTTCTATTAAGCTTAAATTCTAAGCCTTTCTTCCCGAAACATCGCGGTTGATAGCCGCTGATTTGTATTACTACAAAGCGTTTCTAATTAGAATTATATCGTTTTTGCATATACTTTGCAACCGGTCAACGCCTATTAACTGATTCTATACAGCAATTTTTAATGTGGTATTATTGGCTTGATGAAAAATACTGGGAAAATAATTAAAGTAAACTATTTGGCAATTTTTTTAACAACTCTTTGGATAGGTTTTTCTGAGTTTTTGCGTAATCAATTACTTTTTAATTACATTTGGATAGAACACTATAAAGAGCTAGGCTTAAATTTTGCATCCAAACCAATAAATGGAGTTATTTGGATGATTTGGTCAGCAGTTTTTGCTGTAGTAATATATAAAATTTATAATAAATTTAATGCCAAAGAAACATTTGTGTTAAGTTGGGTTATTGGCTTTCTGATGATGTGGTTAGTAATTGGAAGTCTTGGAGTACTGCCAATTAAATTACTTTTATTTGCAATTCCATTAAGTTTTATAGAAGTTTTCGGTGCTATATTTATCTATAAAAAAGACTAGGTTAAACCACATAACTTTTTGTTTGATGAAACTGATAGTATATAGATATGTCGCCAGATAAGAAAATAGCAGATTTTTTTAAAAAATATCCTACGAAAATTTATAAACAAAATCAAACAATTTTAGAAGCGTATCAAACACCAAAATATGCAATATTTATTAAAAATGGGTCTGTGGATCAATTCGATATTACTAAAAACGGTAATAAAGTAATTTTAAATACTTACAAATCTGGTGCTTTTTTTTCGATGTCATGGTTTTTAGTAGATATACAAAACAAATACTTTTTTGTGGCCAACCAAAAAAGTGAAATTATTGAAGCCCCTAGCCAATCTGTTAAACTATTTCTTAATACAAATCCCGATGTAGTATCTTGGCAATTAAACCGCTTGGTTAGAGGTGCTGATGGGCTTTTAAAAAGATTAAATGTACATATGAGCGGAAGTGCCGATGAGCGAATTTTATTAGAATTGTCAATATTGGCCAGTAGATTTTCTTTACCCAATAAAAATGGAGCATGTCAGATACACATATCAGTTCAGCAACTTGCCTGGCAAGCAGGATTAAGTCGAGAATCAGTAAGCAGGACAATAAAAAAATTAGAGCATCAAAAAAAATTGTCACATAAGAAAGGATTCTTTGTATTACCAAAAATTGCGTCTGAGCATCTGTGATTTAAATCACATACATTTAGAAATAAATTGATTATCTTTACATAGTGGTTAAAATATAAAAAGAGCCAATAAAACATGATCTTATCCGTCTTACAAAATTTCGCACATGAAGTCTACGTACTAAACTCTGAAAAAATTAAAACTGGCTTAAATGATCACAGCGTTCATGTATTTGACGCGCTTAATTCAGCTAAAAATGTTAGATTATTTTTATTGTTTTCCGGAATAATTGCACTTCTGGTTTTAATCGCCTTAATTCTTAGTTTCAAAACTTTTTTTATAAGAATTGGTAAAAAACTTGATAAATCTAGCTCTTGGGCGCTGGTAGTAATTCGCATCGCCTTTGGCGCTTCGCTAATTTTATCAGCTGTCAATAATTCATTATATGGGCCAGAATTGCCTCTGGGAGATTTCTATGCACCATTTTTTCTTAAGATTATCATGCTTGTATCCGGCACATCACTGATTGTTGGATTTAAATCTAGGTTATTTGCCGCTGTGTCGATAATTATTTGGTTCTTTGCGTTTACCGTTAAAGGCCCGTACGTGTTAACTTATATTAATTATTTGGGTGAAGCTATAGCACTTGTCATGTTACCTCGCACTATTTTTAGTATTGATGAAAAATTAGGTTCTTATGATGGTAAAAAATTTGCACTCGAAAAATACAGCCTTCCGATTGCACGGATATTATTTGCTTTCTCGTTACTATACACCGCAATTACCATAAAATTCACTACGACGGTCCTAACACTTGACGTTGTACGTGATTTTCAACTTACAAGATTCTTCCCATTTGACCCATTGTTTGTAGTGCTTGGAGCCTCATTAATAGAGGTGCTTGTTGGATTGTTATTCTTGTTTGGCATATTGCAAAGATTCACATCGGCACTATTTTTAATTGTTATGATGCTTTCAGTATGGTTCTTTGGTGAGGCTGTTTGGCCACACCTGTTAATTATCGCTTTGGGTGTAGGGTTATTTATGCACAGACCAGATAATCTTACTTTAGATTCAATGTATCTCTGGAAAAAACACAAAAAAATTTAATATCTTAGATCAATTAATTTTTCTAAATATAAATCACATAGGTGAAATATCCTTTAAAATGTGGTTTAATTAAACATAAGCATTTATGAAATTTAAAAGTCAATCAACACAAATTCATACTAATATATTAAGAGCAAGCCGAATTCATTTCATTTTTGGCATTATATTGGCTGGACAAATAATGCTTTACGACGCTACAAAATTACAAACCCCAGATGTTATTTTACAAAGATGGATTTTAACTGCTGTGTTTATAATAGTTGTGACAACTTCTTGGTACTTGATTCGGACAAATAAACTCGGGGTAACTGGTCTTAGGTATGCTGCATTTTCATTAATTATCGCCGATATTTTTATAGCTTGCTTTAGTGTTTACACCCAGCGCGGTATGGCAAGTAGAGCAGTATTTTTATTTATTATTCCTCTGCTAACAGCGGCTACACTTCAAACACGAGCCGCTATTTTTGGAAGTTTAGCACTATGTATAACCGCTTATTCCACAACTGCTATAACCTATTTCGTAACTCATTTTAATGAAGGTTATAAAGTGGAACTTTATGGTGAAGTTGGTTTTTATAGTCTTTTGATGACACTGGTCGCTATGTTCATCTGGAACTTGAGTCGGTCAAAAATGCACCGTTAAAGCCAGCGTCGCCAACGAAACACACTCACAAAAGCACCAACTATTAATAAGATTATGCCAAACACAATCCAAAATGCTTGCGGGTGTTCAGATAGCGGTAAAACAACATTCATGCCATAAAGACCACCAATGACAGTAGGAACGGACAAAAATATAGCTATACTAGTAAGTCTTTTAAATACACGGTTAAGATTATTTGTTACCAGTGTCGAGTATACGTTGCGTAAGTTTTGCAAAGTTATAAGACGCGACTTGGTCAGCTCAATTAATTCGCTGGTAGATAACTCAAGGTCTTCTACGAGCTCGAGGTCTTCTTCGTGAAAATTAATGTATTTAGCATGAACCAGGCTATTTAATAAAATCCCGTAAGGCTGCAGTGAAACCAAAAATTCATTTAAATCTTCCTCTGTATCAATATAGGTAAGTAAGTCCTCATCACTAATTATCTTGCTTTGCAAGCGAGCTCGACTGGCTAAAATAAGTCTGTTAACCTGTAGTAAATTCTCTCTGTAGCCAGTGTTTATTGCAGTAAAAATTTGTAACAAAAGTTTGTTCTTTTGAGTAGTATTTACTTTTCCTGAATCGAGCAGTTTTACTAGCGGGGTTGGATCATGTTTGGATAAAGTTAGAATGAAGTCTGATGTTAAAACAATTAACAATGGTTCGGTCGAAGAATGCTTACCTTCGGGTCGTGAATACCGTGTAAAAATATATAGTGCGTTGTCTTCGCGCTCTATCCTGGGCGATTCGTACAGGTCCACGCCATCACGCAGAATATCCACATCAAGTTGATATTTATTATCTAACTCTTGTAGTTCGTCGTGAGTTGGATTTACTACCTGAATCCAAGACCCCCGCTTAAGTTTGGGAAGTTCTGACATTTTCGTATCACGAACAGAGCTAAAGATTATTTTGACCATTACCCTATTTTAACGGCTTACAATACTAAAGACCAAACGATAATCTAAAGTGAACATACAGATAAAATTTGTTATGCTTATTTAGACATGATGGATTTCGTCAGTCCGGCATACGGCACGAAACCGCTCAACATCAAACGAGTGGTGGTGGGCTTGTCGGTAATTATTGGGGTAATTATTATTTCTTTTGGCTCGCTTTGGTATGTAAAAACTCAGAAACAACGAGTAGCCGTCGAGGCCGCACGCCCCAAAGCCATTGTAGCTGGCACAGTAGTCGACCAACACCAAAGAATTGTTAGCGACGTACAACTCGAGGTGATTAATAGTACTGGGGATTCTGTAGCTAAAACTAACAGTCTAGCAAATGGCACTTATCAATTTGTGCTAAATCCTGGATTTTATAGGCTTGTTGCCATCAGTGGTGAATTCCAAACAAGTAAGCAAATATATTTGGTTCAAAACAGCAACGAAAAGGCCGACATAAAAGTGATACTGCCGTGAAAAACAATAAAGCCAAAAGGACCAAAAAACCTAACACCCGCAGGTCTGCTGTGCCCAAAAAAATTACTAATAAAATTATAAAAACTTCCCGACTTACAGAATCTATTGATGAAAAAATCTACATTCAGGATTATGTAACCCTAGAGGCGCAAGCCGACTTAATGGTAAGTCTATTGAATAAACATAATGTTCCGCATGGAAGAATTTTTTACTATTCAGATGATTTTTATAATAGTACTGATAGTTATTTAGTCGAATTGGTTGGTTGGCTTGATATAAAAAATATGCAAATCTCTATTATAAAAGAACCCGAACTACACACAATGAGCACGTACGTGAGGGGCAAAGATAAAATTCTTTTATATATCCGCGACAATGGAACTCTTTCAAGTTATGCCAAAGCCGCTCTAGCTGCTCGAGCATTATGTGAATATATAATCGTTGAAATTTTTGAGATCGAGCTTCCTGATAATTTTAATGGTCGCGAACAATTTTTACAGGTGGCTAGTGTTTATTTGGGGCTTGGAACTGTAATTATTAACGGTATAAATCGAACCACTAGCTGGGTTAATCAGACTTGGTCTAATTATATTCGAAAAAGTACCGACAGCGCCCGTTATCCCGAAGAATACGCATCAGTTTTCGTTCACTACATCGAGCGTTTTGATAGTGATATGGTTAAAGTTTCTGGTCAAATTATGCCTTGGGTTGCAGAATTTTTACCGACAAATTACGCAAGACGAATACATGATTCACATAACCCTTCAGAGCCAGTGCGACACGCCGTTACGCAACGTTTTGGTCGAAATGTATCGCACCTTGGAATCGGCGTATTGATTATCTTCTTTTGCCTAGGTATTTGGTATATTGCTGGGCAAAAAGGCAGCACCCTAAATTCTGACCAAAAAGAAAAACGCGAAAATTTGGTAGTTTTAAAACATCAATACGAACTTTGCGTTAAGGGCGTTCAGCAAAAACAAAAAGCATTCAGTAAAGATGATGTATTTTTTGAACGCGCCATACAAACGGATTTGTCACGATGTGAAAGTATTCGCAATAGCTATAATTATGAGGCAGATAAGTTTAATGAATCAATTGGCGAAGGTCCGGAACGTTCAGTTGTTGGCGAACAACCCTAAAAATGGTCACGAATACGATTCATACTATAGTTCCAATCAGCGTCGGTTTTTTTGTGCGGATTAAATATTTTATTTGGATCAAAGATTGATTTAAGTGTTCGAAAATGCCCCATCATAGCTCGTGAATACATTTGGCTTAGCCACGGCCCCCTTATTAAGCCGTCGTTATGTTCACCGCTTAAACTGCCTCCAAAACTTAGCACCAATTTATTAACTTCCCGCATGGCCGGCTCAAACTTAGCTCGCTCACTTTGTTCTTCAATTTTCATCAACGGAATAACATGAAAATTGCCATCACCCATATGCCCTGCAATAGTAGCCAGTAACTTATATTTGTTAACTATTTTTCTTAACTGAGGTAAAAATTTTGGCAAATGCTCTGGCGGCACAACCAAGTCATCAATGAATGGTGCGGTATGCTTGTCGTGAACTTTTTTACGAAGTAGGTTAAAGCTTTCTCGACGCATGATCCAAAACTTTTTGGCCTTGTTTTCGGTTTCATCTTCCTCGAATAAGGCTTTGTGACCAAACATTTTCAAATCTCGATGCATCGCTCTAACCCGATCAGCGACTTCTTCAGGAGTATCACCGTTAAATTCCACTAGCAACACCATCTTAGGTATACCCCTAAATAGCATAAGTGCGTCAGGGATTAGCTGAAGACCAAGTTTTATCATGCCCCACCAGCCAAGTGTCTGATGAAAATAATAAAATAATTTAAAACTAAGCATCAAGGTGTAATTGTCAAAACCCTCAAAAGTTGCTGGCTTGTGGGTCAACACCTTGTTAATTACCTCGCCTAGACCATCAAGGCTACGCATAAAAACCACCAGTGTGCCTGAATTTTTAGGTTTTGGAACTAACCTAAATGTTATGTTGGTTATAATTCCCAAAGTACCCTGAGAGCCAATTATTGCCTGACATAGGTCAAAAATTTCGGTTTCTTTGTTCCAAATATTCCACAAGTGATAAGCCGTTGAATCTTTGGAAACACGCGGTTTGGCAGCCTGAATTTCGGTGTGATGTTTGTTCACAAGGTCAAACACCCGCCTATAAAGCTTACCCTCAAAATCATCTTTTGCAATTTTTTTGTCTAGTTCTTTTTTGGTTAGCGGTTTTACCGTGTAGGCTTTTCCGTCGGCCAAAACAACTTCAAGTTGCTTTACGAACTTTTCGGTTTTTCCAAATTGCAAAGATTTTTCGCCTCCGGAATTATTTGCAACCATCCCGCCAACCGTACATAAATCTCTACTGGCGGGATACGGCGGCAAAAGTGCGCCATATTTGAATGTTTCTTTTTCGAAATCTCGGTAAAAAACGCCAGGCTGTGCAGTGGCTTCGTTGGCGCTGACATTACCGATTTTATTGAAGTATTTTTTCATATCAAGCGAGATTGATTCGGTAATTGCACCGCCACTCATGTCGGTACCAGCAGACCTTGGCGTTAATGATAATTGACCATATTCGTGACCGGGTTTAGTCAATAATTTGACGATTCTACATACATCATCAGTACCTTTCGGAGCCAACACAATTTTAGGAACCATCTCAAACATGCTGGCATCGTGACTAAAGTTTTCACGAGTCAATCTATCAGTAATGATGTCGCCCGAAAAGTCACCGGCCGAAAGGTCGCGAATAAAATCATCCATATTGCTAAAGCTTACCATATTGCCCGTTTTGCATATAGACGTGGGATGGTTTTTTACATAAGCGATATGCTAACATTAACCCTAGAATATGCAGATTAAACAAGATAAAACATGAGTAAAAAAAGAGTCGTAATTATTGGTGGCGGGTTTGGAGGTGTTAAAGCAGCGCTTACACTGGCGGACTCTACAAAGTATGACGTAACAGTTGTTAGCGACCATCCTGATTTTAGATACTATCCATCGCTTTATCGTACCGCAACCGGTGGTCGAAGAATTTTGTCAAGTCTGCTGTTAAGTGAATTATTTGAAAATAAAAACGTAAAACTTGTTCGTGATAAAATGACCAGCCTCGACCGATCTAAAAAAACGATCTTTACATCAACGCAGAAATCGATTGGATTTGACACACTGATAATAGCAATGGGTGTTCAGACCAACTACTTTGGTATTGAAGGCTTGGCTGAATACTCGTTTGGAATAAAAACTCTTCAAGAGGCCGAAAGACTAAAACGTCATCTGCACGATCAACTAATCGCAGACGAAGAACCCGACCTAAATTACGTAGTTATCGGTGGTGGCCCAACTGGTGTTGAGCTGGCTGGTTCATTGTTGCAATATTTGCGTGAGTTAACTAAAAAACACCAGCTTCAGCATCGTAAAGTTCACATTGATTTAATCGAGGCTACATCTAGAATCTTGCCAAGAATGCCACTGGATGTTTCAAGATCTATAACTAGAAGACTTCGCCATTTGGGCGTTAAAATATTCGTAAAAACTGTCGTTCAAGCTCAAACGGCAGACATGTTATTGGTCAAAGGAAAAAAGATAAAAAGCCACACAGTTATTTGGACTGCTGGAGTAACCAATCATCTTTTTTTTAAAGAAAATGACTTTCAACTGGGGCATAGTGGCAAAGTTCGGGTAAATCAATTTCTACAAGCAGAACCGGATATTTATGTAATAGGCGATAATGCCGACACTCCTTATAGCGGCATGGCACAAACGGCGCTCCATGACGGAAATTATGTAGCAAACAGCCTAATCCGCTTATCTGATAATAAAGACCCGAAACCATACCGTGCTAAAAAGCCAATTTATGTGATCCCTGTGGGCAAATCATGGGCTGCGGTGCTTTGGGGTCAAATTAGAATATACGGGCGACTTGGAGCTGTATTGCGAAGCTTGGCAGATCTTATCGGTTATCACGATTATGAGCCTTGGTATTCAGCTGGTACTCGTTGGTTGTCCGAAGATGATAACGAAGATCTTTGCCCAGTTTGTGGAATGAACTAGCTAACTACCGGGGGTCAAGCGTGTTGTCTTGACGCCATTTCTCAATAGCTGCGTGGTTGCCGCTAAGTAATACTTCAGGAACTTTCATGCCACGAAAATCTTCTGGGCGTGTGTATTGTGGGAATTCCAAAGTACGACCATCGCAAAAACTTTCTATTTCGGCACTATTTTTACCACCCAATACGCCCGGAATCAACCTAACAATAGTGTCCGCCACTACCATTGCTGGCAACTCCCCGCCGGTTAGTACGTAATCTCCAATAGAAATTTGCTCGTCTACAAGTGAAACCACACGTTCGTCATAACCTTCGTATCTAGCACATACGAATATCAAGCCTTTTTCGGTTGATAATTTTTTTGCTTTAGCCTGGATAAACCTTTCACCGCGGGGTGTCATTAAAATTACTTTGGCCGTTTTATCTCTGGCTTTGGCGTGTTCAATTGCCAAAAATAAAGGCTCTGGCATAAAAAGCATGCCGTCTCCACCACCATACGGCGTGTCGTCGACTTGTTTTCTGGGACCAACTCCAAAATCTCGTAGATTGATATAACTAATTTTGACAAGTTTTTTGTCTTGGGCCTTCCATAGCATGCTAGTATCGAACACTGCTGGAAACATTTCGGTAAACAAACTAATAATTTGAATTTTCATTATAAACATTATATCATATTAACTTATGAATATTTTGCAGGGTACTGTGGCAGGGTTACTTATTATCAGCGGCACAGCTCTTATGGAACGATAGCTAGACCCTTTTGATAGCTACACACACAACTACACCATAGAAGGCCCGAGTCACCGAGCAGAAGTGTTTTATTTATCTTCAAATTGGTACGACAACAATAACAAAAAACACGATGATCGTTTAGGAGACGTACTTATTTTCTCAACCGGCGCACTTGCACTAGGAGCACAGATATTAAAAACTAAGCTTAATGATCCAGAAGAAATATAATAAACCAAACAAAGTAACTAGAATCAAAACAATCCACTGTATAGCGGATTGTTTTGTCACATAAAGCTCCCATCATTTGATGGCTCGCATTGAGCTTTTTTGTTTTTGTGGTGGAGAAAATTTTGGTTTTGACGCTGTAGGCTACAGCCAAGCGTAAGAGTATTATACATCAAGATCGTCTAGATCTTCAAGTTCCTTCCTAGTATTTCTTACAACGTCACTTTCTTTTTCTTTCATCGAGTCTTCGTCGCTGTCATTTGTGTCACTTACAGGTTCGTCGGCATCATTGGTACTTGATATAGGTTTTGGCGTATAACCACTTCCATCGCCAACATCAACTATCTTCAAGTTGTAACGAGCATCATTTTTTGTACCCAGTGCACGAAGTAATGTGCGCAGGCTTTGAGCGGTTGCACCGCGCTTGCCAATAACGCGCCCTAAATCTTCAACGGCAACGGTTAATTCCAATAACACGCCTTTTTCGTCAATTCTACGTTCTATTTTTACGGCATCGGGGTTTCCCACAAGCGACTTTACAATAAACTCAACAAATTGCTGGTCAATAGTACTCATCTGAATTTCTCCTCTTTAACTGAAATGTACAGGCATTATTATAGCAAATTTGTAGCGTTTTTTGACAACAAATGTCACTACTTGACAACAGGGGCGCTAATCTGTAAAATTATCATTGACTAAATTATCTTATTAATAGCGCTTACACCCGTAGCAGGAAGAGAGAAGTAAAAAAAGTCAATGTTAGCTATTCGTTTGCAAAGAACCGGTCGAAAAGGACACGCACAGTACCGTGTAATTGTTCAGGATGCTCACCGCAGCCCCAAAAGTGGCAAAATTGTAGCCCAAGTTGGACACTACAACCCTCATTCCAAAGCCACTGTTATAGACAAAGAAAAAGTCAGTTTTTACCTTAATAACGGCGCGCAACCTTCGGACCGCATAGTAAAAATGCTGGTTAGTGAAGGGGTAACTTTACCTTCATGGGTTAAGTCTGCAACAATTAAGGAGCGAAAAATCCGCAACACCGAAAAATTAAGACGAAATCGATCAACCGAACCAGTAGAAGCTAACGAAAACATCGAAGAAGTTACCGCTGATGCAGCCGAAGAAGTGGCTAAAGTTGTTGAAGAACAGCCATCTGCTACCGAACCGAGCGAAGAAAATTCTTCAGAAAAAACCCAGCCATCAGCCGATACTGAATCAGATTCTGAAACAGCAGCTACTACAGAAGTAGCCGCCGAAGAGACCGTCAAAGCCGACGAAAAAACAGCTTAAGGTACCTAAAAAGTTTAACTTCCGCTATTTAAAATTTAAATTTCTTTAGGGCCGATTCGGCAGCGGCTACTTGGCCGGCCTGCTTACTTGGGCCAGTGCCCTTGCCTTTGAGTTTACCGTCTACATAAACGCCAACCAAAAATTCTTTGTCGTGGTCTGGGCCGCTCTCTTCAATAACTTTGTAGGCCGGAGTAAAACCAACCTGGCTCTGAACAACTTCTTGCAGGTGCGATTTTGGGTCCATCCACGAGCCCGATTTCAAGATGTCATCAAAAGTAGTAAGTAAACTATCTGCGATAAATGTTTTGGCTTCGTCATAACCTTTGTCTAAGTAAATAGCACCTACCACCGCCTCGTAGCAATTGGCTAGTATTTGCGCTCTGGCTCGATCGCTACCGCGTTTTTCGCCCCGGCTAAGTCTTAGTAGTGGTTCGAATTTATATCTACTGGCTGCCGCACTAATACTCTCGGTGCGCACCAGGCTACTACGCCAGTTGGTTAAAATACCCTCGGGTTCTTGATATGTTGAGTAAAGATATTCGGTCACAACTAATTCAAGTACCGCATCACCTAAAAATTCCAATCTCTCGTTATGATCTTTTACGGTTTTACGATGCTCATTAACGTAAGAACGATGAGTAAATGCAGTGATAAGTAGGTTCAAATCAGTAAATGTTACTTTTAAATTTGTTTTGGCGAATTCCTGATATGCAGTCGGTACCATGTTTCTCCTTTTTATAGTCCGGATTGGCGAATTTTTTTCATGCCAAGCAGAATAATTTTTCCTATATCTTCATATTCGATTTTATCAAGTGCTTCGTTAGCTGTGAACCACTTTATACCATTCATCCAGTCTTCGCGGCGGATATCATCAGTGTCGCCTTGGGCTTGGGCTAAAAAAATTTCGGTGGTCATTAACACCAAACTGTGTTGTCTGCGATAACGAAAGTTAATCTTGCCAAGCCAATTTAATACTTTCACTTCTTTCAGGCCAGTTTCTTCACGTATTTCGCGCTCGGCTGTTTCTTTTGAGGTCTCGCCTTCTTCGATATGCCCTTTTGGGATGGTCCAGCGATTTTTGGCATCTTGAATGAGTAAAATTTCGACATCTTTGCCGTTTTTGGCGCGACGAAACACGATGCCGCCAGCCGTTGGTTCGCGCAGCACCTCAACAATTGCCGGCTTGCGCCGGGAAACAAACTTTTTCAGTCCTTGGACGGGTTTAGGGCGTTTCATAACTTATTTCTTGCTTTTAGTGGGTTTAGACTTTGATTTAGAATTTGCTTCTTCGTATTGGCGAAGTACTGTTCCTAGTACACCATTTATGAATTTTGATGAATTATCGCCGCCAAATGCTTTGGCTAATTCTACAGCCTCATTTATCACAACTTTTGGTGGTACTTGTGCGTTATTATGCAACAGTTCATATGCCCCCATACGTAGTACGATTCGGTCCATACGAGCAATTTGGGTAATAGGCCAATCTGGTGCGACTGGCTGAAGTACCAAGTCAATGTCTATCTGCTGCTTATTGACTCCTTTGAACAGTGTTTCGACAAACTCTGG
>JBBTTS010000029.1:26197-44871 GCA_038064135.1 Patescibacteria group bacterium
GTCAACCATGGCTTTGTAGCGATTAATGTTTCGCTTTAAAACCTGATCAAGTTTAAAGGTTTTGTCGGCACATTCAGCCCGAAAATCTTGCTCATACAGGGTTTGTAGTGCAATTATTCGGCCTAAATGTCGATTAGAAGCCATCTTTTTTATTCCCTCTCATTAACCTCCAGTATACGACATACCAGAGATTATCGCCTACGCTTTCTTGGTAGATTCTTTTCGAGTAGTAAAAGCTTTCACCGGTGATTTAGCATTTACAGCACGTGCCAATTTTAAAACCAAATGGCTACGGCGTGTCCCGGTGCGCCTATGACTAGTTCGTTTTTTGGGTTTTCCCACGCTAAAAGCACTCCCTTCTTAAATTACAACTAATGCTTGGGGTGTATTATACCTTAGCACCAATGTTTCAGCAAGCGTTTGATATTGACAATATATAGACTATTATGCTATAATAGTTGATTATGGCACATTCACGTATTACTAATTTTCGTATCAATGATTATGCAGTGGTTGAAAGGTTTCCTGGTCGGGAAGATTTTAAGCCCAACAAATCTAAAAAACTATTTGTAGCTCTAGGTCTAGTGGCTTCTTTATTAGTTGGTCGAGAAATCGTCGATAATCTTAATGGAATTGAGTGTAGTGACAAAAATACTACGGTAATCGTTAGCCAAGGTGACACTTTCTGGTCAATTGCTGAAGTGGCAAACGACGAACAATTTAAAAACAAATTGCCAACAGGGGAGTTAGTTTATGCTATCGAGGCACGTAATCCTAATTTAAAAGCCGGAAATCTAGCAGTAGGTAATACTGTCCTTGTGCCGGAATCTTGCGAAAACTAAACTACTAAATTTAAAAGTTTTGATGGAACGTAAATTGTTTTTAGTACCTTATTTTTTGAAACAAATTTTTGGACATTTTCTTCGGCCAAAGCCGCTTCGACTACTGCATTTTCTTCGGCATCTGCTGGCATCTGAATTGTAGAGCGTAATTTACCGTTAACTTGCACGGCAATCGTTACTTCATCGTCTTTGGCGGCTTCGGTGTCAAACTGTGGCCAATGGTCAATATTCACACTATCTTCACGGCCCAACTGGTGCCACAATTCTTCGGCTACGTGCGGGGCAAACGGCGCAATCATCATAACAAGGCTTTCAAGTGCAAACGCCCAACTAACCTTATCGGCAAAACCATCTGTTTTTGCTTTATACAAATAATTCGTAAACTCCATTAAGGCAGCGATGGCCGTATTGTAACGCTGGTTTTCAATGTCGTCAGTGACCTTAATAATGATTTGGTGTGTCTTTTTAAATACATCCTTCGCTTCTTTTTCGCCACCTGACCCTTTTGAACCCAAGAATTCACCTGTAAGTGTCCAAACACGCGACAAAAAACGATGCGTTGCAGGCACGCCCTTAGGGTCCCACTTAGCCCATAGTTCTAACGGAGCAGCAAACATCAAGTAAGTGCGAAGAGCATCGGCACCGTAACCTTGCTCGATGATTTCGAGTGGATCAACACCGTTTCCCTTACTTTTGCTAAACATCTGTCCGTCTGCAGCTGTGACTTTACCGTTAAATAAGAATTTTTTGAACGGTTCAGGATTATTTAACAATCCTTTCTTGTGGAAGAATCGTGTCACAAAGCGGGCGTAAATCATGTGGGCGGTGGCATGGTCGGCACCGTTATAAAAGTCAATCGGCATCCATTTATCCACTATGCTACTATCAAAAATCATTTCATTATTACTTGGGTCGAAATAGCGCAGCATGTACCAACTGCTGCAAATGTAGGTGTCCAGGGTGTCGGTTTCTCGCTCGCCTAGCTTGCCGCACTCGGGACATGGTGCACCTAGCCAATCCGTGGCACGCGCTAAGGCACTACGACCATCTCCGCTAGGCTGAAAGTCCTCTAGTCCAGGTAAAATCACTGGCAAATCTTTGTCTGGCACTAACACAGGACCATGATCCGGGCAGTGTATAATCGGAATCGGCGCACCCCAGTAGCGCTGCCGGCTCACGCTCCAGTCACGCATTCGAAAGTTCACTTTTTCCTTTGCAAGGCCTTTTGAAGCCAAATCCGCTACGATTTTCTCACGCATTTCATCGCTTGCTAGACCGTCATATGAGCCCGAATTGGCTAAGAGCCCTTCGCCGTTCATAAATGGTTGGGTCTGTGTTAAATCTCGTAATACGTGCTGGTGGGTCGCAGGCGTAAGAAACTCTGCCAATTCCCTGTTTGTTAGCCACTTAACCTCATGTTTAGCGCTTTCGTCATCCGACACTTTTTGTCTGGTGTCATCAGAAAGCTCAAACAGTAATGCCCTAGCTCGAACCAATTTATTCACTTTCTTAGGCACATGATAAAAAAGGCCATTGACGTACCCAAAATCTTTCTTTAATTCCAGATTCACATAACCCGTCTCTTCAGTAATCTCACGATAAGCAGTTTCTTCGGCTGAATGTCCTGGCTCAATAGTGCCCGTTAAAAATGTACCCCAAGCTACTTCCTTCCACTCGAGTGCAAGATATTTGTCATCAGTCCAGTGTTTCACCACAGCAATAATCGAATCACTCTTTTGAATAGGCAGGTCCTGGCGTACTTTGCCTGGTTCGTTAGTTTGAATGTAGTACGGCTCAACTACTTGCCTAATATGCAGGTTGTATTTTTGGGCGAATTCAAAGTCGCGCTCATCATGAGCAGGTACAGCCATTATTGCACCGGTGCCGTAACCCATCAGCACATAGTCGGCTACCCAAATCGGTACTTTCTCATTATTAACGGGATTGGTGGCATATGTGCCAGTAAAAACACCAGTTTTTGCTTTGTTGGCTTGGCGCTCAACCTCAGTTTTTTTAAGACTGGATTTGACGTAGGCCTCAACCTCTTTTTGCTGGTCTTTGGCGGTGATTTGCTTCAATAAATCATGCTCTGGCGCCAGAACTAAAAAGGTTGCGCCAAACAACGTATCCGGCCTCGTCGTAAACACTGTGATTGTCTGGTCTTTGTGGTCTATTTTAAAGTCGATCTCGGCACCTATGGATTTGCCGATCCAGTTTTTTTGCGCCAGTTTAACGCTTTCGGTCCAGTCTAGATCATCTGTTGCTTCAAGCAATTCATCAGCATAATCTGTGATCTTAAAGAACCATTGCTTGACTTCGCGCTGATTTACTTCTGGGTCGTCTGGGCCATCATGACGCCAGCATTTATCGTCAATTACTTGTTCATTGGCGAGTACCGTTTGACATTTATCACACCACCACTGCATGCGAGCGTCTTGATAGGCCAACCCTGCGCGGTACATCTCGCTAAAAATCCATTGCGTCCACTTGTAATATTCAGGCGTGTGGGTGGCAATTTCTTTGCTCCAGTCATTGCTCCAGCCCATAGCCTTGTATTGCTTGTGATAGTTAGGAATGATTTTGGCCATAGACGCCTGGGGAGACACACCGGCATTGATGGCGTAGTTTTCGGCCGGCAAGCCAAAGCTATCCCAGCCTACTGGGTGGTAACTTTCGTAGCCCTGCTGGCGTTTAAATCGGGCCAAGACATCACTGATGGTGTAATTCATGGCGTGGCCAATGTGAATACCCGCACCACTAGGGTAATTGAACATGCTCATAGAAATGTACTTGGGCTTTTGACTATTTAAATCGGCTTGGTAGGTCTGGTTTTCGTCCCAGTACTTTTGCCACTTAACTTCAAAATCCTTAGGGTTGAAACGCTGCACTATCGATAATTCTCACTATTACATTTAAAGCCATTATACCCCTGTTTTGGATTAATTTCACATTTTAAAATTTTAGGTCGATTATAAAATGATTTCCGAATATGCTAGAACTGTTTTAGGTAATTGGTAGAAAATGTGGTGTTTAGCCTTGATTGGTTATTAAACCTCTGCTGTGCGTAGTCAATTAGTTTTGTTACAAGGTCAATGCTGCTGATTCCTTTAGCTCGCCAATTGTGGGCGTATAGCCCGCCTGGCATGGGGTTTACTTCATTAAAATAAACCTGATTTGTCTTACTATTTACAAGCAGGTCAACCCTGGCTATGCCACTACATCCTAATTCTTTATAAACCTTTAATGCAACCGCTTCGGCTTTTTGATATAAATCTTGAGGTATTTTTGCTGGGATTGTACTGTAGCCCTGTGATCCTTTGGTGCCTGATTTGCCTTTTCCTTTTTTACCACCTTGCATGTATTTAGTTTCGAAATCGAAAAAATCGGCCGCTTTGGATAATGGTTGCTCTAGTAGTGCTGGAATTGGTTCCTCGTTGCCCATTATTGGTAAGGTAAGCTCGATTAAATTTGGTACTGCTTCTTCGACCAAGACTTTGTCATCATAGTGTAGGGCTACTTCAATTGCATTTAATAATCCGTCGGGATCTTTAACCTGTGTAATCCCTATGCTAGACCCTAAGTGCGTAGGCTTAACAAAAACGGGAAAATTTAAATTTTTGATCACATGACTTGTAAAACCTGCCGCATCTTTTGAAAATTCTGATGACGTTATATATTGCATTTTAGTGGTTGGAACGAGTGATTCAAGTGTTAATTTAGCCAAAACTTTGTCCATTGCGATAGCACTTGATGCTACACCACAACCCACGTAAGGTACACCGGCCATTTCCAGTATTCCCATCAGCTCACCATCCTCACCGTGCGTTCCATGCATTGCTGGAAATACTACGTCTATTTTTTTATATTGCTTACGACCAGCAAATTGGCTCGATTTTACCAATGTTAAGCCGTCATCAAACAATAAATGTACTTTAGCCGCCTTTCTGATAAATTCATCTATGTCACCACTTCTATAAAGTGAAATGTCTTTTAATTTTTCGTCCCAAAACCATCGCCCATCTTTACTTATATATATAGCTTCGACTTTAAAATTTCCGCTAAGTTCTAGAGGTTTTATGATGCTGGCAATTGCCGTGACAACAGATACGTCGTGTTCAGTAGATTTTCCACCAAATATAACTGCTATCGTCTTCATTAAGAATAAGTATAATAACGCGGGTTAATTAGTCAATACAATTAATGACCGTTAATTGTAATTATCGGTCCAATCATTCTGCATTAACACAATGTCGCCACGTGCCACAAAATGATCCAAATTTGAGTAGAGCCTCAGGGGATTAGCTTCGATTTTTACTTCTCCATTATAGCCATGATCCGACAAACTATTTGTAATTGTTTTGGTTACAGAATTATTCATCAGAACAACAATATCCGGATGTGCTGAGGCAATTAGCCTACCTAATTCAGTGTGTATAGATTCATTTTCTTCACCTTGGTCTACTAAACCGGGCGTTATATAAATTTTTCTTTCGGCCGAAAGATGGTTTAAAAGCTCCAATCCCGCTCTCATTCCTTCTATATTACCATTGTATGTATCATCGATAATCCAGGCCCCATGCATATTTCGGACTTGCATTCGATGATCATAGGCACGAGCTGCTTTTAATGAGTTTAAAATTAACTTGTCTTCGATACCAAATTTGAGTCCTAAATGTATTGTCAAACCAGCCGCTCCGATATTATGTTTGCCGATTAAGCCAGTTTTAATCTTGAGCATAGTTTTCCCGTCGATATACTCAAATTCGCTACCTTCAATTTCAATTTTATGATTTTTTAAGTGTGCCGTGCCTACTCCACTTGATGAATAATAATTTACACCTTTAGGTGCAAATTTTTTTACAAGTTCAGAATCTTGATTCACGAAAATATCGCTAGGTTGGATGTAAGTTGCTATGTCCATAATGTCTTTCGCGGCTGTTTCAATGGTTTTATATTTATCCAGGTGTGCGGGTGCGATCCCGGTAATAATAGCTATATCGGGATGGGTATTTTTAGAAAAATTTGCTATATCTCCAGGCTGGCCTTCACCATATTCGATGATTAATATATCTTCATCACCTTTTAGTTTTTTAGCAAAATGAGCGTGAGATATTGCCACGTTTTTGTTCCCAGGGGTTTTTGCAACTTTAAGTCCCGAACTCAGAACTTGACCAAGTAATTCTTTCATACTAGTTTTTCCATAACTTCCCAAAATAGCTATTTTTGTAGCGGGATGATTTTTAAAAATCTTCTCAGCTTCGCTTATAAGCTTTTTATTACCCGGAGAGACTAAAATCCACCTACCGAATAAAAGCGGCACTGCAACCAGAAATGCCCAAATTACTGGCGTAAAAAATATGACCCCAAGACCTATACCTAAAAAACTAAAGTTATCGTTAAACGCCGCGTAAATAATTAAAGCGACGCTAGCGAATATTTGACAGTAAAAACCAACACTAATTGCGTAATATAACAATTTAGCAGCCCTGGTTTCATCTAGTGTTCTACGCCTCATTACTTGACGAAAATCTTTTGTACGCCAGTACCATTTTAAATACTCGACAAACTGATATTCACTGCTCTGAATCATATAAATTAATATGCGTAAATATGATGGTGTATATAAAAACAAAAATGATTTCATTGACTTAGAAAATCCACGATAATTTTATTAACAATTCGAGGGGCTTGTTGATGAACAAAGTGGCCGCAGTTGGTTATGATTTCGAGTTTTGAATTTTTAATTTTTATATGAAATTGTTCACCATATCTTGGTGGGGTAGCTTCGTCATTTTGACCATAAATTAAAAGTGTTGGTAGCTTTATTAAGCTTGATTCTTCTACGACATCTTCAGAAATTATTTTTTTGAATGTATCTTGCATGTGTTCGGCTACAAATAATTCTGACCCAATTGATTGGTATGCTCGTTTTTTAATTTTAGATTTAATAGACAGTGGTAACGGTGCAGTCAATGCACGAGCGCCCTTGGCAGCAACCCTTAAAAATTTTTTGCTGTTTTTAAATTCACCACGAACTCCGCTTGATGCTAGTAATATAATTTTTTCGGCCGAGAAAATCTTGTGTGAAACTCCTCGAATAGTAATTGCACCGCCATTTGAATGACCGATTATCGCGTACAAATTTACATTGATTTTGGTTAAAAATTTGTTTATTAAAACTGCGAAATCACTCAATCCCCAGGGGTTTTTTGGCGCTTGTGATTTGCCAAAGCCTGGTAAATCAATAGTAATCACTCGATAAGACGCGGTAAGCTCTTTTGTAACAGTATTGAAAGTACTTAGTGAATCACCCCAACCATGAATAAAAAGAATAACCGGGCCGCTGCCTTCGTCAGAATAATTTACTAACAATCCTTCTACAACTACATTCATTACCGAAATTAGTATATCTTAGTCGGACAGCAAGGAGCTAGGAATTAGTGTACTCCAACCCTGGACATCTGTTGGCAATTCTTCAGGACCAAAAGTATTCAAAAATGATTGTTGTAATTGGCTAAAAAGAGTAATGGCCGGTATTGCGCCTTCTGGTTTTTTAATTTCAATTGCTTTGTAGGATATTTTTGCCGAAATACTACCAGAAGTTTCACCATCTTTGGCCTTAAATTCAAATTTATTAATCCTACTGGCCGAATTATCAACCCAAATTGACATTTCATAGTTTGTAAGTGGCTCGTCATCTTTTTTAACTTCTTGATCTAAGCCATTGCCTTCTGAGCTTTCGGGTTGACTACATTTTTCCAGTTGTTTAGCAACACTTAATTCTTTAAACACTTTTTCGAACTCTTTGGACTTAGTTTCGTCGGCTTTAAGCACATATTTAGTTGACGAAATGCTATCTACAGCTTCACTGGCAGTGGACTGAATATTCAAAAAACGATTTTTAGTATAAGTTTCCTCTAATTTTTTCAAATCATCACTGCTAAGTGTTGGGGTAAGTACGCAATCGTCAGGGTTGATGCCGAATTGCTTTAATAGCGTATCATCGATTTCAATCCACTTGTCGGTTAAACTTTCCTCTAAAAGTTCAAATAGTTGGATATATTCCGAGATGGATTCATCCAATTGTGCTAAGGCCAGCAGACTTTTTAGGTCACCAACTTTAAAGTAAAAATTTTTCTCGACCATTATTACGTCGATCTTTATCTTTACCGCCGCAACCGAAACTTCTAATACACCGCTTAGGGCTGGCGCACTAGTATCAACTTGAGTTTCAAAGGCAAGTTTGGTAGATTTTAGCGATTCTTCTGGTGTGTCTACCGTAATATCACCTTTTGCGGTTATTTCGTGTTGTGCCAAAGAGTTAAATAAAGCTTTTTGTAGTTTATTTTCTGGTTTATTCGGGACTACAATTCCAAAGTATGCACCAGCGCTACCGCCACCAAGAACTATTACGGCTACGAAAATAATTGCTATTATTTTTAGCAATTTAGAGCGGCTTTTCTTAACTTGGGGTGTTCCAATTGGGTTTGTTAGGGGCTGCAGAACTTCAGCAGATGGTTGTTCGGAGTTTGTTTGTTGTTCAGCTACTTGGGCTGGTTCACTCGAAGTTGGTGTAACTCCATTCTGTGGCTCGACCACCGAACTTGTCGGTGTTTCGGGCTGAGTAGCGATTTTTGGTGTTACTAAATCCGGATTATTTGGTGTTTCTGGTTGCATAAATACCCCTCTGTTAAATAAACTTTAGCGGTATTATGACAGAAGCTGATCTGGATTGCTACTGTACTGATTGAACCCGTGATTGAAGTTCGCTCATAGGTATTGTTTTGTCAGGTATCTGCGTCTTTAGTGGTAGTGCATTATAGGCCGTAAACTTCTCTACTCGACCTCCATCAGCAGGTGCGAATTCTGTAATTTGTCGACTCCAAACATCGACAGAAACACTGAAAGAAATTGATTGGCGCCGAGCATAATCATTCGGATCGACATTGGCTAATTGTGTAAGCCCGACCATACCAGCATATTCTTTGAGTAGTGTAATGTAGCCCTCGGGTTTTAATACAACCTTAAAAGTGTAGTTAGGCCGACCATTAACCAGTTTTCGACTAACCTCGGAGATTTGGAATTCGTAGGCCTTGGTGCTTTGCATTATCGAAACTAATTTTGCGCGTTGGGCAGCATTTATTGCACCAAATGGTATGACCGCTAAAGTTGCTTGGTTATAAAGTTGGCCATTAGTACTTTTAGGGTCTTCTGATTCAGTCTTACCCCATTCTCCAACGGCTTTTGAAAAATCTAATGCGTTACCATTAACACCTTTTTGACTGGTCTCGATGGCGCTATAACGAATAAAATCATTGAAGGGGTTACCTATAAGGTCTGTTCGTACGGTAATTTCATCTTCGCCAGTTCCTTGTTTTAACACAGAATTACCTAAAGTTAACTGATTAGGAGCAGTTTGCAATTGCATGGTTTGATCTAGGCTTTGGTTTCGTTCACTTTGACTGAAAGACCGAAGCACACTATGCGTTTTCATAGAATTATCTACAGCACCCCAAAATACCCTGTTTGGATGAGAATAAATGTAGTGCCACCATCCCCATATTGCAGCTAATAGTAAAATTGTTCCTACTAGTATTAATAATTCCATAGCCAGCTTATTAGCCGGCACCACCCCAGTGCTAGATTTATTGGTTTTCATGCGATTATTATAACAGCCACGGTATGCTAATTTGCCAAACAGATTGGAAAATACAACATTATTAAGGTAAAATGGCCGTATTTGGGGCATTGGCGCAGTTGGCTAGCGCGCTTCCATGGCATGGAAGAGGTCAAGGGTTCGAATCCCTTATGCTCCACCAAATTAGCTTACAAAAAAGATGGAACCACCCGAGCGGCACCTTCATCTCGTACCCGACATACTACTACCTACAGAAGTCGGGCATACTATTCAAACGCTCCCCGAAAGTGCCCAGCCCAATCCAGATAGGATCATGAATGGTGCCGAAACAACGCTTGTTTTTACAACTGACATCGTTCTAAGCGGAATTGCAGCATATGCTGCAGAACGATTAATGCCAACTCCTGACGTGGTTAAAAGCATCCCTACAGCAATACGAGTTATGACTGCCGCCTACATTGGCGGAACCGGCCTTATGGCGGTTATTTTTGGAAAAGCTCAACGCAACTACAGAAAGTGATAATAACACCTCCTAAGTGGAGGTGTTGTCGTGCGCGCCCACCCTGCGGCGGGTGATGTTTGTTTTATAGGTGTTTTTGTGTGATTTCATCAGCGCGCCGCGTTGCGCACGTTACCTTAAGCATAATACTACTAGACTATTTGTCAAGCGTTATCAGAAGTCTATGCGTAATAAATTTCGTTTTCGAAATCTTCGAATAATACGGCCCTTAAAATGCGACGACCTTTTTCGCCAAAGCCTACAATTTTGTTTTTGGGTTCAACTAATTCTGTCGAATATCGTATGAGTGCGGATCCGTATAAATGATAGCTACGGGTCCATGAATTCTCATTATAACAAGAATGGTTATTGGGATTGTAGCGAAGGTGTTTATTAGCTTGTTGATGCATAGTGGGCCAATCTCTCGACTGGTGCAATACGAGTGTATGATACCACCCGGTAAGTGGCACATCAGCAACATCCATTTCTCTTCTAACATCTAAAAAATCGACGAAAGATATATATAGTCCCGATTCTACTAATTCGTGGGGCGGCTTACGCTCAAAAAATACGACACACGGTGGGGTTTCTTGAACACCCTTTAAGTAAGCCTCCCACTTTTCGTAGCTTTCGATCTGTGGCTGTAACATCTTAGTCTCCTCAGGCAAGAAGCTTGATAAATTCTGTTTCAGTTAGTTGGTGAGTGCCCAGTTTGGCGGCTTTGGCAAGCTTACTGGCGCCACTCCGCTGGCCAGCGGATGCGCCAATAACCAAGTAGTTGGTGTCATTCCCAATGCTTGTCTGAAACGTTCCGCCAAGTGCACGAATTTTGTCGGCAGCTTCGTCGCGGCTCATAGTTTGCAATGTACCCGTGACTACAAATTTTTTACCAGCTAACTTGCCGCCGACCGACTTTACATCCTCTGGCCACACACCAATTTGCCGGAATTTTGCCAGCATCGCCTCATTATCTTCATCGGCAAACCACGCCAATATACTTTCGGCAACTATTTCACCTACACCCTCGACTGCTTTTAAATCTTCGTACGATGCTACACCTAAATTATCTAGTCGCCGGAAACTATTCGCTAAATCTATTGCAGTTTGTGCGCCAACATGTCGAATGCCTAACCCATAAATAAATCGGCTCAGTGGAGGAGTCTTTTTTTCGGCAATGGCGTTAAGTAAATTGTCGGTCGAAATATCGGCAAAGCGCTCCAGCGCCAACAAATCAGCATGTTTCAACAAATAAATATCTGCTAGATCATGTACCAAACCAGCATCTACCAACGCCTCAACATTTTTTTCACCCAAGGTATCGATGTCTAGTGCGCCACGACTAGCGAAATGCTGCAATGCACGTTTTAAAATAATCGGACCTGTTTCACCTTTAACTCGAAATACTGCTTCACCCACTGGCCGTTCAAACTCCAGTTCAGGATATTGGCGCCACAGTTCGGCCTGCATGTTAAATTTTTTAGCAGTTTTAGGACGAAGCTCGAAAATCACCCGTTCAACTTGAGGTATTATGTCGCCCGCTTTATAAATTACTACCGTGTCGCCAACCCGAATATCTTTGCGTTCAATTTCATCAGCGTTATGTAAGCTAGCGTGTTGCACTGTAGTTCCAGCCACCACTACAGGATTAAATACTGCCACGGGCGTAGCTGCGCCGGTGCGACCAATGCTAATAACAATGTCCTTGACGGCTGTAGTGGCTTCTTCGGCTGGATATTTATATGCTACAGCTGCACGAGGGTTTTTACCCACCACACCTAACTCAACGTAAAGCTTGCGGTCATTTATTTTCACAACTAATCCATCTGTATTAAATGGCAACTCGGTTCGTTTACTTTCCCACTTATCTACAAACTTCATAACTCCATCAATACTGGCTAAAACCTCTGCTTGAGTGTTACTGGCCAAACCAAGTTCGCGAATGGTTTTATATGCAAAATCATGTGTTGGCACCTCTGAAGCGTTTTCTCTTAATATGTCAAAGCCCCGAAATGCCAAAGGCCGATCGGCAACCAATTTTGGGTCTAGCTGCCTAATTGTTCCAGCTGCTAAATTGCGTGGATTAGCAAACTCTGGTTCGCCAGCTGCAAGGCGTTTGTTGTTTAATGCTTCGAAATCTTTCTTAAGCATAACTATCTCGCCCCTTATTTCGGTGCGACCTTTCAAAAACTGCTCATAACCCTTAGCTTTGCGTAGCCGAAGCGGTACGCTGGCAATAGTTCGAACGTTTTGTGTCACGTCCTCGCCAACCGTTCCATCACCTCTTGTAATTGCTCGAAACAATAGTCCGTCTTGATATATTAAGGCGCAGCTGAGTCCGTCCATTTTTATGTCGCAAAAATATTCATGTTTAGCGTCAACTTTTAACTTAGCTATTCGAACTACCCAAGCTTCAACATCTTCCCGCGAAAAAACATCATCAAGACTTAACATTCGACTGGAATGCTCTACCTTGCGAAAACCACCCAACAGGGCATCGCCTACACGTTGTGTTGGTGAATCTGGTCGAATCAACTCTGGGTGCTGAGCCTCTAAAGATTTTACTTCTTGCATTAAACCATCGTAAACAGCATCGCTAACTGATGGTGCATCGAGTACATGATACTCATAACTATAGCTGCTGACTTGTTCTATCAGCCTGTCATATCGATCTTTTGGGCTCACAATAGCTCCCGATAAAGTGCATAACCATAGCTATGCACCCAAACCACCCCTGTCATACTTAGTCCAAAGAAAATCCACTCTGCTAACGGTGTTAGATACAAAATTAGCGGCAACATTATTAATGCCGCACCAATAATTAAAAATATTGGCAACACCAATAATTTACGCAATACTGTCCATCGCCTATAACGAACAATTTCGCGGGCCGACCTAAGTGCCCGCATAGGTGTCATATCTTGCAAAGTAATTATATATAGTGCAAAAAAAGATGAAGAAATCATATATAAACTAAGTAGTGCTAATAAAAACAACAATATCGCCCAAAGAACTTGTTCAATCAAAGTTACTGCCAATCCATTACCGAATACGATACTAAATAAGAAATTCGACAATCCAAAAGGCAATAACTGAATCCCAATAACAAACAATACACACAAAAAACCTATTAAAGGATACTGAGATTTATAAAATACATCTGCACGACTTGGTCGTTTGTTGGCGTAAGTTTGCCTTAGTGCAAAAATAGCAGCGAGGCTAAAAACAACCATTAGTAGTGACTGATAAATCGCTGCCGAATCGGACTGGGGTGATGCAGAATCACTAACCAAAAATCCAAATATTGTTAAACCAGTTCCCACCTGCCCAGCTGCGCCAGTAAAAATCTGCTCCACGGTGGCTTTTACTTCGCTTAAGTTACTTGTGCCTAATAAGCCTTTTACCAAAACAATCGTTAAAAATGCATAAACCAAAATTATCCATACAAATACCCGCCAATTATTTTTTAGATGGTAAAAACTCTGTTTAAATAAGCGCCAAGCAGAGGGCAGTTTGGTAGGGTGTTTAACTCTATGACTAAGTCTAAAACTTTTATATCGTGGTTGTTTTAATTGTCGAGTTTTGTCAGCGTTTGCAAATGCATTAGCCTTTTTATTAGATTTTGTTGTTTTTTTAGGCATGATGACCCATCTTACGTAAACGGTTTACGCGTTCATCGATAGGTGGGTGTGTACTAAATAAACTTGCTATGCTTTTGCCTTTTAACGGGTTAGCAAAAAATAAATGTGCCGTGGAAGTATTCTGACGTCGCATTGCGCTACCGCGGGCACCAATTTTTTCCAGCGCGCTGGCTAGTCCTTCCGGGAAACGTGTGGTTAAAGCTCCGGTAGCGTCGGCCAGATACTCGCGTTTACGAGAAATTGCGGCTTGAATTAGTGCGGCAATAAGCGGCGCTAAAATTATCGCCAATAAGCCCAGTACCATAACAATTGGGCTATTATTGTCATCGTCGCTATCGCGGAACCAGCTTATTCTCCATAACATATCGGCCAATATCCCAACCACCGCAACCATCGCAAACGCAATCATCGAAACTCTGATGTCATAGTTTTTTACATGACCAAGTTCGTGGGCCATAACACCTTGAAGTTCTTTATCGTCCATCATTTCTAGCAGGCCAGTAGTTGCACAAACTATTGCGTGGTTGGGGTTTCGACCAGTAGCAAAGGCATTTGGAGCAGGGTCATTAATTATATAGACCTTCGGCATTGGCATACCCTCGCTAATCACCAAATTTTCTACCGTTCGCCAAAGCCTGGGGTTATCTTTTTTCTCTATTGCCACCGCACCGTTCATTGCCACCGCCAATTTACCGGCCGAATAGTAACTAATTAGCACATAAATTAAACTCCCGCCAAGTACGAAGGGCAAAAAACTTGTATCACCCAAATATAGTGAGACAAGCCAGGCCACACCGGCCACAAAACCGCTGAATAGAGCCATTATATAAACAGTTTTTCGCTTGTTAGCAGAAATTTCCGAATACATTAGTTTAGATTAAGTACTTAGGGTTAGTAATTTTTTTAAAATTTAACTTCAGTTGGCTTAGCGATAGCTGCAGCTTCGGCTTCTTCTACTTCAAAAAATTCTCGAACTTTAAAACCTAGCATTCCGGCAAAAATATTGGTTGGAAACATCTTGATTTTTGTGTTCAAGTCACGTGCCGAACCGTTATAAAAGCGACGACTAGCCATAATTTTGTCTTCGGTATCTGTTAGGTCGGCCTGAAGTTGCTGAAAGTTCTGGTTGGCTTTAAGGTCTGGGTAGGCCTCGGCAACGGCAAACAGGCTTTTTAGCGTAGCCTGAAACATGTTCTCGGCTTTGCCAGCTTCGGCTGGACCGTTGGCGTCCATAACAGCTGTTCGAGCCTTGGTAACGTTCTCGAAAACTTCTTTTTCGTGCTTAGCGTAACCCTTAACAGTATTGACCAGGTTAGGAATTAAATCAGCGCGCCTTTTAAGCTGAACAGTAATGTCGCTCCATGCTTCGTCTACACGTACGTTGAGCTTTACTAAACTGTTGTACATGCCAATCAATGCAATCACTAAGACGGCAATGACAGCCAAAATTATCCAAATCATCTTTGCTCCCTATGTTATGGTTGGTACTAATATTATAGCATTTCAGTGATAAAATGTGGCAATGATTTCAGTGTTTGGCGACCTGTTAACAATAGCTGCTAAATTAGAAAATACTCATCTAGAATTATTTTCCGATGGCTGGGTTCACAAAATTACAAAAAATGGTAGTAATCACTTTATTTATGGATATCAATTTGACTTAAATGACGGTGTTAGCCAGCAACTCGCCGCCGACAAATGCGCCGCATACGAACTGCTTAATAAATCTGGGTTAAAAGCGGTGCCCCACTGTCTTGTCATAAACTGGGTACAAAATAAAAACGGCAATTGGATTCGTGTAAATCAAGACGAGAATCATATCAAAAATGTCTGTCAAAAATTTACTAAGCAATACGGCTTACCTTTGGTGACAAAACCCGTAAACGGAACTGGTGGTGATTTGGTCAGTAAAGCCGAATCATCAGATGAACTAGTTATACAAATTCGTAAACTATTAAAAAGCCAGAACATGGCCGCTGTTTCGCCCTTTTTAGAAGCATCTGCTGAGATTCGTATTTACATGCTTGATAACGAAGTTTTGCTGGCTTATCAAAAAAATCGCTCGACTGGCGACTGGCGATTCAACCTAGGTAAGGGTGCAAAGCCAGAAATTATTTCTCTTGTCGACGAAACAATGATACTTAATACTCAAAATGCATTTAAATCGATTGGACTACGTTTAGGTGCAGTAGATTTCTTGATTATAAAAGACGGGCCAATTATTTTAGAAGTTAATTCGGGTGTGATGCTTAATAATTTTGCAGCCCGGGGGCTTAAACAAAAAGACCTGGCAATACAAATTTACCGCAAAATCCTCCAAACAATGTCCAGAAAATAAAAATAGGCTCCCAGAATCTCAACAATCACAAGTATGTGATCGGAAAAACTGGGAACCCCTTCGGGCTCGGAGATCCGATTCTCCGAGCCCGGGGACAACGTGTGTCGGGTTGATCAGGCGACGAGAGCAGCCGAGACTGCTTGATGCCAGATGACCCAGTTGTCGGCAGGAACACCCGTCGTCAGGGGTCGACCGACCACCAAGCGAGTGTTACCAGCTTGCAGAACTGCCTCAGGTGTCCCGACACGTGCCTGGTCCTGAGTGTCTGTACCTGCCAATCGAACACCGGGCACGATGAGCCGAAGTCCGTCATAATCGTTGAATTGTCGGACTGTGCTGACCTCGGCGGTCGAGCAAACGACGTCGGTGAAGCCGGCGGCTAATAGCCACTCGATGTACTGCAGCACTGTTTCTTTACTAGTGCCACCGAACTCCAGGTCGCAGATATCGTCGGATTTGCTGGTTAGGACAGTTACCGCACAAGGACGGGTTCCAACCTCACGGCAAGCATCGGCGAAACGCTTCAGCGCATCGAGCTTGTCACGATCGGTCTCGCCCTCAGCTAGCTGGAAAACACCATTGCTGACGACACCAGCCATGCAGTTGAGCATCCACGGCCGGCGGGCGAGATACTTCTTTGCGATTGCCTCCGTCTTGGACGGAATCTCAACGATTTTGGCGTCGATGAATACTTGAAGCCCACGCTCGGCCAATCGGTCCAAAACGGACAGTTCGATACCGGTCAGAAACAACCGGTCGATCTTGATGAAGCGAAGTTCGGGCAGCGTGTCCAGGGCAGCCATCAAGGCAGCCTCGTCGGCGACGTCCGCACTCCAGATGATGTGTTCGGCCGGTGTAACCACTGACAAGTTTGTACCCATAGGGAGGTGCCTTTCTTTCGTGACCCAGTCCAATTGGCCAGATCAGGCTACTGCAAACTTAATAGCACGCGGTAGTCTGACCTGGCAATCACGTTGTCAAGTTACATACTTCTCTTCCACCAATCAGATAAGTAACTGTGCTTTACAATACAATAAAATTCCTATCTGTTCAAATGTGCTGATTATTCTAGAATTTTTGGTAATAGAAAACGACCAAAAAGGTCGTTTCATTGCTTTGGTGCGCGGGGCGGGACTTGTCATATCTTGCTCACTCAAAACGCATTTTTCGTTCGGCCAAGCAAGGAAAACGTTAACAGTCGCAGACTGTTAACGACCGGGGTTCAAGTCCTCCGGCTACAAAACAACAAAACCACCTAAAGGTGGTCGGGATGTTTTGGTGCGCGGGGCGGGACTTGAACCCGCACGCCCTAGGGGCAAAACATTTTAAGTGTTTCTTGTATACCAATTCCAACACCCGCGCTTAATTTAATCATTTTCACATTTTTCAATAATAAAAACAACCATTGGACTGCAAAACTATTAATGTATAATTATTTCATGTTAAAAGAGTGCACCGTGTGTCGCGTACAAAAACAATCGACTGACTTTTACTGGAAAAAACAGTCCCTGGGCAAGCTTCATTCACAATGTAAGCAATGTTACAAAGCCAAACGCAAATTCTTTATGCAAGCACATTACGAAAAGTACGGTGATGCATATCGTCAGCGCGCACGATTACGCAAGTCACGGCTTAAAAAAGAACGTCAAGAAAAACTTGTGACCTACTTAAAAGATAAGTTTTGCCTTCACTGCGGGATAAACGATATACGCGTATTAGATTTCGATCACATTGACCCAACCCAAAAGCGCTTTACTATCGCGCGCGCCGTAAATGAGGGTTATAATTGGAACGTCATACTAAAAGAAATAGATAAGTGTAGGATTTTGTGTGCAAATTGTCATAGAATAAGGACTGCCGAGCAGTTTAATTGGCACAAATGGCACCTTGACCGAATGGTTAGGTAGAGCTCTGCAAAAGCTCGTACACCGGTTCGATTCCGGTAGGTGCCTCCATTTTGATCGATTACTAATCTCCAGCGGTTAATGCCAGCTCTTCTACGGTATCAATTTGTATAAATTCTGAAAATGGTAAATTTATTTTATTTGGATATCTTCGAGCGATTTCGTCAACAGCAATTGCTACTTCTCCTAGGCCATTAACTTCGCGGTCGTGTTCAAATGCCTTATCTCCCCAACGAGATCTCTCGCCAATTCCAATAAAACTTGCACCGACTTCAAATAAGTTTTTAATCATTTTATTTAATAAACCTCTGCTTATATATTGTGTTTGTGAGTGAAAAATAATAGCCCTGACCGGGCTAAGTTAGTTATATTTTAGCAGTTAGCAATTAAAAATGCAAGTTTTCTACCCCTTGAAAAATACAGCCCCGATGTGTTACATTTTTATGGTTCGAGTCTTAATGAATTACTTTTGTTAAGGGAAAGAGCAGCCAGAGTTGCGGATTCATTCCGCATCCTGCGCGATGAGAAAAACCGCAGGTTTGTCTCAATTACACAAGCGGGTGTAGCTCAGTTGATAGAGTGAGAGTCGCCAGTGGCGAGTTGCAAGGGAGACAACTCTTGCAAACTGGTTTGCTAAGATGTTGCGACGGGGTCGCGGAACGTGACCTTCTTTGCCAGGCCAAGGAAGCGTTTTCGAAAATTTAATTGTACCTTACAATATAATTAACCTATTTATGCGGGTGTAGCTCAGTTGATAGAGCGCTTCCTTGCCAAGGAAGAGGCCAGGGGTTTAAGTCCCCTCACCCGCACCACGA
>JBBTTS010000030.1:0-14555 GCA_038064135.1 Patescibacteria group bacterium
GCGTTTATTAAACTTTTTTATCTAGGTGCTCGCATCTAATTCATCTATAAATAGAAATATACCGCTTTCGCGAGATCTTTCTATTTGTGGGCGCAATAGGACTCGAACCTATGACCCCTTCGGTGTAAACGAAGTGCTCTAGCCAACTGAGCTAACCGCCCTTAACCTACATAAACTACATGAATACCAGAGGAATTGCAAGGAAATGGTATACTTATTACTGTGAGATACTTGAAGAAACGTCACTATGACTGGTCTACATCTATTGCCTATATCGTTGGACTTATGGCCAGTGATGGGTGCCTACAGTCTGATGGTAGACATTTAGATATAACATCTGTGGACACAGATCAGTTAGAAAATTTTAACCAAGGTATAGGTCGTATCATGCGCATTAGCGAAAAGAGCAATTCTTCAGCTGTAACAGCATATAGAATTCAATTTAGTGATGTAGCGTTTTATGATTTTTTATTACAAGTAGGCCTCACTCCCAATAAAAGTAAAACATTAGGCAAACTGAATATCCCCACCGAATACTATGCACCGTTCTTACGCGGACTATTTGACGGAGATGGTTCTTGTTATGGCTACTATGACCCAAGATGGCCAACTAGTTTTGTATATTACGTGAGTTTTAGTAGTGCAAGCCCTGCATTCCTAGATTTTATTAGTACGGCAAACCGACAAATCATTGGCGTTAAGGGCAACTCAATAAGAAACAGGGCACATTCCATGAGCCTAGTGTATGGCAAAGCCGACTCTTATTTACTCTATAAATCCATATATAAACATTCCGAGGGTTTATTTTTAAATCGAAAAAGATCGAAGTGGGAGGGCTTTATTAACATCGATGGAAATGCTATAATTCCAGACTAAGCGCGAGTGGCGAAATCGGTAGACGCGTCAGATTGAGGTTCTGGTGGCCGCAAGGCTGTGGAGGTTCAAGTCCTCTCTCGCGCACCACGCTAGAACGCTTAATTTCGTAAGTATTTTTTTGTAACCTTTATTGTGGGTTTTCGGTGTTTGTGACGGGACACTATATGATACACGCCAAAAACCGCGACACCGCCCCATATCAGATTAAGTGCTATGTTTGAATAAGCGTTTTTTTGGTACGAGTAGTAACCAAGCAGCACATTTAAAATCACATACCAAAATGATTTGCCGTTCCATTTATTATATTAGTAGCAACTTGCACAAACCTAATAAGTGAAAATAGGCCACCTACTATTCCTATAATTTCTAGTTTTGTATCCATTTTTAGCTACGGGGCATGTGATCGTATAGGTGGTCCAAGTTATAATCGCTACGAAGTTGCTGTTTGATGTCATCGAGAGTTGTGCCAAGTTTAACACCAGGATTTAACGTTCCGTAAGGGTCGAAAATTTGTTTAACTTTCTTGAACAACTCGTAAACTTCTGGTCCAAACATTTTTTCCAGGTACGGTGCCCTTATTCGACCATCGTTATGCTCGGCACTGGTACTGCCACCCATAGATAGCACCAAATTGTAATAATCATCCATGAGCCGAAACACTTTTTGCCGATCGCCAACTTTGGCAAGATTTAAAAATGGCTGAATGTGTAGGTTAGCATTGCCGGCGTGGCCCCAAAGCGCAGCCTGTAACCCGTTAGTTTCAAATAAGCCATAAACCGCTTGGACATATTCTTGGAATTGATCCATCGGCACAATTCCATCTTCGATAAATGGTATGGCCTTTGCTCCGACTTCATCACCGCCCGCCAGCGATGCCGCACTGTGGCGTATCTTCCAAAGTTCTTCTTGCTTAGTGGGGTCTTCCTCGATTTTGCTGGTAATTTGATATTTTTGCAGGATTTTTAAAACCTTTTTGGCAAGTTTTTTTTGAACTCGTTCACTGGTATTGTCGAACTCGATTAATAGTACCAGTTTGGGAAACGGTGGCTGAAGCACATCCTTTAATAGGTTTGGGTTATTCTTTTGGACAATGTCTAATAACTTACTGTCAACAGCTTCGACAGCGCTGGGTAATTCGCCCATTTTGTTTATTTCCGTTAGGGCTTCTTCGGCAACCTGCCAGTCGTCACATAATGCCAATACCAAGGTTGTGTGGGGGTTATACGGCTCGGTATCAAACTGGATTTCGGTAACTATGCCTAGGGTGCCCTGCGAGCCAACAAAAAGTGGCGACAAGTCAAAGCTGCCATCTTTTTTCCTGATTTCGTTCAGCGCGTAACCGGCCGAATTTTTGGAAACTTTGGGAGCCATATTAGCTATTAACTCTTTGTTTTCTTCAATCATCGAATCGAGTGTACGGTAAATTTCACCTTCGTAACTAGCCAAACCTAGTTTTTTGTTTAATTCGCGCTTATTTAACCGACGTGTTTCAATAACTTCGCCATTCGCTAGCACAACTCGAAGCTCACGTACAAAACCTCTTGTTGCTCCGTATTTAAAACTTCGTTCTCCGGAAGCATTATTGGCCACGGCACCGCCAATGGTCGAATATTCCATAGACGCCGGATATGGCGGCAGAAAACGGTTATGGGTATGTAGGGCTTGTTGTAATTTACCGTAATTAATCCCTGGTTCGACAATTACCGAACCGCTTTTGTTGTCGAGCTCTAGAATTCTATTCATGTGGGCCGGAAATACCAACATGATTCCGCTGCCTAAGGCCGCACCGCTTTGGTCGGTACCAGAGCCACGTGCTGTGATTGGAATAACCCTGCCCCGTTCGGCAAGTTGCCAGCTAAAACGAGCTGTTTTACGTACATCATTTTCGTTGCGAGGGTAGACTACAATGCTTGGTTCGATCTTCAGTATGCTGGCATCGGTCGAAAAATAATTTCGGGCATCACTGCCCAACATTACTTCGCCTATAAGGTGTTCTTGTAGATAATGCGCAACTTTATTCATTCAATCAAAAATCTGTCGATTAAACATTAGCATAGTCATTTACGAATCTAATAATATCACAAAATAACATCTTCAGCGATTGTATATTACCTCTGTACGTTAACGATTAATTCTGCTACATTAACGCTTACGTGGGGATGTGGCGGTTCGCTGTACAGCGAATGGTGGACGATAGATATTTGGGGATGTGGCGGAATTGGTAGACGCGCTAGCTTCAGGAGCTAGTGCTCGCAAGAGCGTGGAGGTTCAAGTCCTCTCATCCCCACCAGACTGAGAATCATTCTCATTTCCCCCCTGTTATCAGACGAATCTTCAAACCCATCTTCTTAGCCCGTTGCATTTCTTGCAACGATTTCTCATCTGTTCGGTGGGTTCAAGTCACATCATGTTGTTTGCTGTGGGATCGACAACATGCGTCCTACCCCTGTTCTGGGTTCGAGTCCGATCGCTGGCTGAGCGCGCTGTGAGATAATTAGCAACATGAAGGCACGATGGCGTGTGATGCTTGAGGGCGCGCGGGACGAAGGGCTGCTTGCGGTTGATCTGTACAACCAGCCTCGACAACCTCGCCGCCTCGAAGGCTTTCTAGTCCACATGCACATTGCCTGGGTCTATCTCCTTCAGGCCGAGTTCACACGCGACGGCATCGACTACCGGTACCGCTTGCCCAACAATCGGTTTGAGCGTATCGACGGCGAGCCAAAGACTTGGGATCTTAAGAAATGTGTCTCAGAGCGCTGGCCCGACGAACGCAGGACTCTCGAAAAGTTGGGGCGCTCAGGTTCCGTGATAGTTCGGGAACAATCGCGACCAGTGGCAAGCAGCGGCCTCCTAAAGCCATCGTCCATCTGGCCGTCGACAGTGATCGGGCACGTTGGGCCGACTTCGGGCGTGAGTCGCTCGAAGAGCTCTACGGACCGGACTGGCCAACCGTCCACGACGCGTACAACCAAGACAAGGCCGCGTAGCTACAAGTAGCTATGATGGAATCGAGGAACCTGGCGCCGGTATCGGCGGGAGGGCGGATTCAAGGCATACCCGGGCAGGTTTAGGAATATCCGTACGAATCGGAAATTGGCAGTCCATGTTACAATGTCAACAGAAATGGCAGAACAGTCACCAAGTATCGTACCGTCGGGTGATCTCGATGAAAGGCTCAAGCTTATACTTGAGCACCTGTCTCAAATCGAGGCGAGGCAGAAGGTAGACTCGATGCGGCTAGACTCGTTGTTGAACACATTGGACTCAGTCCAGCGAGACATCGACACAATCGCACACGGCTGAAACAGCGGATAGAGAGCAAGAACTTGCGTCACTCATTGACTCAAACATTAGGCAATACCTTTCGGGAAAAGACATAAGTCTTATTAACTGGCAACAAGTACCAGCTATGTTTATGCAACAATTTTAGAGATAGGCCAAGTTCTTAGTGAAATAGTTAGTTTTGGTTGGTGACTTTGGCTTCGCGGATCATCCAGTTATGAACATTATTGTAGCGATCCGAGGCCCCATTGATTACTTGCAAATTAAATTGATGTACTTCGCCGCGCGAAACCCAAATTAGCCTAGGTTGATAAAGTGATATTGCCGGGGCATCTTGCCGCCAGGCCTCTAAAAACGGTCGATATTTTATAGCCCGAAGTTGTGCTTGGGTACGGGTACGGCCTTCTTCGAGTGCTTTGTCGGCTACGGTAGATTTGTATTCGGAAAAATTCGTTCGACTAGTTAGGCGTGGGTCGGCCTGCGAACTGTGCCAATATACAAATACGTCAGGGTCAACACCAATTGAAATGCCGTACAAAAGTGCATCATAGGTGTGGTAGGTGATGGTGTTTTGTAGATCAGCATCTTCTTGAAGTTCGACACCAGCGTCTGCGCCAATTTTTGACCACTGTTGCTGTAATTTGGCTGCTATGGCACGGTAGTCGCTGGTACTTTGAGAGAATAATTTAAACTGTAGTTTCTGATTGTCTTTTGTTCTTATTCCATCAGCACCTTTTGTCCAGCCGGCTTCATCTAGTAATTTATTAGCAGCGACTTGATCAAAACTGAGCTGTAATAATGTTCTATCGTAGCCAGGCTGACCATCAAGCAAGGGTGAGCGAGACGTTACAACCGGATAACCTAAATCTGCCACAACTTCACCTAAAGATGTTGCCATGGTGAGTGCCTGACGAACTTTAACGTCGGCCAACGGTCCACTGCTTAATCGTAAAAACACATTCACTTGGTTAGTCGTAGTAATACTATGGGTTATAACACCTGTTTGATTTTCGATGTTATCGGGAACCGATTCTAAACCTGCCATCGCCGTTAATTCGCGGGATTCAAAAGCCTCAAGCAATTTTTTTTCTTCACGGAATGTACGGACTACGAATCTTTGCAGTTTAGGTTTACCCAGTTGGTAATATTCGTTTGGCAAAAGCGCAATTCGCTCTTCTCGTTCGGCGGCGTTGTCGCCAACTACTTCGATTGCCTCCCATTTATACGGCCCAGCCCCAATAGGGTCGGCAGTGTTGAACCTGATTGATCTGAGTTCGGCAACTGGAATATTTTTAAGTTTATGTTTGGGCACAATACCGGTGGTTAAGCTATAAGGAAACGAAGCCAATCCGTTCGGTAAGCTAAATCGAATTTCCCTGGCCGAGATAGCCTCTACTTTAATGCCCGCCCAGCTTGATAGTAGGGGTGATTTTGCGTCCGGATTTTGAATTGTTTGATAAGTAAACAACACGTCGTCGCTAGTTAGCGGCTGGCCGTCATGCCAACGAAGTTTATCCCGTAGCGTTACCGTATATATACGCCCCGATTCGTCAGCTTTCCAGCCTTCGGCTAAATCACCAGCAAGACGGTTTTTTTGATCGTATCTTAGTAGTCCCGAAAAAACCAAACGCGAAACACTGGTATCTACGGCACCAGCCGCATAAAGCGGGTTTACGTTGGTAAACGTTCCGATGATACCCTCTGTAAAAGTTCCACCAGAGATTGGCTGAGTGGTTTGATAGTAGACAGACAAACCACGTATTTGATATACGCCCAAAGTTATAGCCAGGCCACACAAGATTAACCAACTAGCTACAAACCGCCACACCGAACCAAACTTATTAATTCGGCGTATTACATGCCTTTCAAGTTGTTCTTCGGCTTGATAACCGATATCTTCTACTTGGCGACGACTGCGTTTAAAACTTCGTCGAATACGTAGCCTGGTAGCGCGATCAAACAATTTATCACCCCCTCATCAAGGCCCGAATACTAAATAACACCCAAAATTATCGATGCACAAAATACAAAAGCCACAATAATTGTCAACTGATGTACAGTTTTGTCTGACCCACGACGCACGGTGTTTACCTCGCCACCACCCCCAAGGCCAGCACCTAAACTGGCTCCTCGGGTCTGAAGCAGAATCAAAACAATTACAATTGCGCCAGAAATAATAGTTACATAATTTGCTACGTTCAAAATTTTACCTCTTTCGGTCATCTAAGATAGTAGTCACCAAATAGTTTACCAGTCCTATCACCATGCCGGCAAGTATGGCTGATGTAAAACTTGAAACTTGCAGTGGTTCATAAAGCCAGCTAACAAGCAATACCATTAGTCCGTTTACTACAATCATGAATAGCCCTAAACTGAACAAAATTGCTGGCAATGATAATATTACAACTATTGGTTTTATAACTGTGTTGACTAAAGCCAAAATAAGTCCAGCAATAGTTATAACACCTGGCTCTCGCTCGTATGTGATATTACTAAACAAACCGGCAGCAATCCAAAGCCCAAGACTACTAACAAACCAACGAACTAAAAAACGTGAAACGGGACCTCTCATGAATTAGCTCTATTGTAAGCTAGTCTAGCGTTAGCGGCAAGCCATCGACTAAAAGCTGGCAAGAATTATCGGTAATAATAAAATCGTCTTCAATTCGTACGCCAAAACCTTCTTCTGGGATGTAAATTCCCGGTTCGATCGTTAAGGTAACATTCTTAGATATTGGGCTATCGTAATCACCGGCGTCGTGTACATCAATACCCAAAAAGTGCGATGTAGCATGCGGGAAGTATTTACGAATATTTTCGCGCTCTAGTGATTTGATAAGCCCTAGTTCTCGCAATTTTTCGCCCATATACTGCTCAACTTCTTTTTCGTATGTTCTGATTACTACTCCTGGCTTTAGCAGCGATTTAGCATAATCATAAACTTCTATAACTGCAGTATGTACTTGGCGATGGCGCTTTGCGGCACCACCCAAAAAATAAGTGCGGCTTACATCTGCACAGTATTTATTTACACGAGCACCAACATCCAGCAAGAAAGCACCACGGCTAGTAATTGGTTTTTTAGAGGCATGGCCGTGAATTACGCAGGTGTCGGTGCCCGAAATTATCACACTTTCGAAGGCTTCACCATCAGCACCACGACTTCGAAATTGACGTAAAAGCTCGGTTTCTATTTCAAAAGTCGTCGAAAATTTAGAGATTTTTATGCCCGTAACCCGCTGTAGTGACTTATAGGTAATCTTAATGGCTTGGCGCAGTTGGGTAAGTTCTTCGGGCTGTTTTACCATGCGTAGTTTTGCCACATGGGTTTTAAGATCTAAAATTTCTAGGCTAGAATTAACACTTTTCATACGATCTACCAACGCGGCTCTAGACGGGTTTGCATACATACCATATACCTCTACAAACGCTGGGGCAGGTGCAATGGTAGCCACGTGTTTTACCCTCTTTAGCCTAGCTTCGAGTCGCTTATTGCCTTCTCGCCAGTCTAGGATGTCTGCAATACCAGAGTAGTTCTGTAAGTTTTCTAAACTTTGACCACCCTCGAACAGGTTTAAATAATCGCTTTGTTTTGGCAAAATAATAAATTCTTTACCTTTGTCTAAAACTAAAACAAAATCGGGCTGATCAAGCCCTGTAAAATACCAAAAAGATCCATCTTGTTCAAATGGATATGGTTCTGAACCTGCTTGCTGCAGCCGACCATTGGCCGTTAAGACAATTGGTGCTGTACCTGCAAATAAAGTCACCAAACGCTCACGGTTGCGCCGAAAAAAGTCGGGCCCAAACCTCGAACTCATAAGACTACCAGTATAGCAGATTCGCTTGACATTATAGTGAAAACGCTAATACTATTTACTATGTAATATGGGACTTTAGTAATATGGCATCTAAAAGATCGAGTTCTAAAATAACCTCAAAAAATAACAAAAAGCGTATTAGTAAACTCTTTAGTATTTTTAACCCGCGTTCACCAAAGGGCGGTATGGCACTTTTTGCACTTATTTTTGCTTTGGCCGGTGGCGGATATTTTGCCTACAAAAGTTTCGCCATCACTAATACTTTTTATTACTATCAGAGTAGCGATGGAATACGACATTCTACCGGCAGAGTATTAGCGACTCAAAATTTCGATATAGGGTCATTAAGATCTTGGTTGGTTCATAGTGGAGACATAAACGGTAGATATATGTGGTACGGCCCATACAAAAATTACAGTTTATCACCGGGTATCAACTATTATATCTTCTGTTTTGCATATGTTAGCAACAATCCTTGGGGTAAAAATAAAGTATTGTTTGATGTTACATACAATAACGGATCTGGACGTAGAGTTTTGACATCTCAGACTGTCGAATTAAATCAAGAGCCGTATTCTAGCGGAACAAGAAAAACATCAAGTAAATGTTTAGAGGTGTCGCGATCAACAGCTAGTTCAACCTTAAAAAGTATAGAATTAAGGGTAAAGCCGGTGAGTATACCGGTGCCAGAAAATGAAAGTCCCGAGCAAGCAAAAATTATAATTATTCGCACTTCAGTTTCGCAATATTAGTATTATTAATAGTCAAATAAGTGTTGCTGGATACTTCTTATCTTTTTTGGCCGATAAGTTTGTATTATTTCACTCAACAACTCTGTCAGACGATCCATACAACTATAATCCACTATAGGTTATTATAATTGTACGCCACATATTTCGGATTTTACGTAAAAGTAAGATACTATTTTTTGGTTCGGATGTATTGCTTCAGAATTGTAGCTTTGTTCTTGCCGAGAAGTTTAATAAGCTCATCTTGGCGAGCTTGGGCTACACCCCGCGTGCTGCCAAAAGTTTTTATTAGTTTTTTACGCGTTGCCGGGCCAATGGTCGGTATATCATCAAGTAAACTTTTTGTTTGGCGGTTGGTTTTTAGCACCAAGTGATAGCTTACTGCAAAGCGATGTGATTCGTCACGGATTCGCTGCAACAACTTAACTACATTGGTGCTTTGCGGCAGATTTACGAGCAAATAATCTTCTGACTCGGTAATATACCCTCCGAGTTTTTGAACTACGTCAATATTTAGATCTGTATGCGACTTGGTTTTATGAATAACAATTTGTTCTTCGCGTTTAGCGATGCCAATGAAAATCAAATTACCAAGCCCCGCCTCGTCGCGAGCACGTGTGGCAATGTCGAGCTGACCTTTACCACCATCGACAAGAACTAATTGAGGTAATCCCCACGATTTAATATTTTTTTCTGACAGACGACGGCGAATTGTTTCATGCATATTGTAAAAGTCGTTATTTTTATCAGTCTTGGTTTTGAATTTTCGATATTGAGCTTTATCGCTTACGCCATGCGTAAAGACAACCATGCTAGCCACCACATCGGTACCTTGTTGATGAGAAATATCGTAACCTTCTATACGACGTGGTGACACCGGCAATCGCAGTAAATCCACAAGCTCAGTAAGAGCATGGTCTTTTGAAATATCTTGGTATTCTTTGTCGCTAAATACGATTTGTTTGGTGAGATTTTTCAGCGCAAATAGCTGGTTGCGATATCGAGCGGCTTGCTCAAAATCTTTTGTTTTTGCGGCTAGTTTCATATCCCGTTCAATTTGATGAATAATTTTTGTACGGTTGCCTTTTATATAACTTATAAGTTTTCGCAAATTCGATCTGTAATCTTTTAGACTGGTCCTTCCGCTTTCCAGTCCAGGATCAAGACCTAAATGATAATGCAAGGTTGCACGTTTTTGGTTTGGCATTTTACTTGTTGCATATGGAAATGCTCGACGTAAATATTTTAATGCTGTGCGCACATTTTGCACGCTAAGGTACGGGCCAAAATATTTTGCTCCATCATCAAGTGGTCGACGAGTAGTTGAAACAGTTGGATAATCACTATTGTAATCTATCCGAATATAGGTGAGGCTTTTGTCGTCACGAAGTAAGATGTTATATCGAGGCAAATATCGCCTGACCATCTCGGCCTCTAAGAATAATGCGTCTAATTCGGTGTCGACTTCGACCCAGTCGGTGTCCGAAATTTCGTTTACTAAAGCTTCGGTTTTTGGGTCGCGGCTGCGCGATTTATGAAAATATTGACGCACGCGATTTTTAAGCACCGCCGCTTTTCCCACATATATAATCTGGCCTGATTTATTTTTGTGAAAATAAACTCCAGGAGTGGCAGGCAATTGTTTAAGCTTAGTTTGAAGTATATTATTCACATCTAACAGTATACGAGATGTTTTTCTGCTTTATAAAAAGCTATTCTTCAGGGTAATTGAGACACGAATTTTTAAAGGAGGGGGCGGAGGGATGGGATAGTCGCAGCAAACGACGCGGTAGGTGTTTTCACCTTCGCATCTGATGCTCGCGCGACCAGCTTCCATCATCCCTCCGCCCTGAATGGCAGCACTTTTAACCCGGGTAGGGAATAACAGCGCTGCCACCGCCCGATTCGATTTAAGGAGACCCCTGAAAGACTGGCATACTCCGCCCGTCTCCGTCGATTAGTCGTGATCGCGCTTCAACGAAATTCCAAGCAGACTACAGATGCCAGTGATCAGGATGATCATGATGATGACGCATGCGCCACCGATCATTCCCTGAAGCATCAGCTTCTGGTGCGGCTCGGGCTTTTCAAAGAAGACATCGATCACGAGGGCTGCACTCACCGAGCAAGTCACCAAAAAGGCGACTAACAATAAGAGCGCCCCAGAACGACGGTTCATGGTTCCTCCTCTCCGTTGCACCGTATCTCGGCGCTGGAGATTTTTTAGGTTCGAAAAAATTCGTGTCCCTGAAGATTAGCTTTTAAAGTACAAAATTAAGTGGCTTAAAATTAGCCGGAAATCAAATTATAACAGATTACATGCAGTCTTGTCAATTACTTTAAACTAGGTTATCCGAAATAATCACGTTGTGTGTTTTGCAAAATCTGGACTTTTTAGCACAATCTAGGCAGGCCAAAATTAAGTCATTACAGCTAACGTCGCCGCAATTGATAAAATTACTTGTTTTTTGACCGCACAAGCTGCATTTACCAATATCTTTTGCTTTGTCGCTAAAGCTAACTGTCATTCGCTTATCAAAAACATAAAGCTTACCTTCCCACAGGCCATCGTCTTTATATTTTTCGCCATATTTAACAATTCCACCATCTATTTGATAGACATCTTTAAAACCCTTATCTTTCATGAGGGCCGTAAGTATTTCGCAGCGAATCCCACCCGTACAATAGGTGACTAAAGTTTTATTTTTAAGCGATTGCATTTTGGAGGTATTGAGCTCATTAATAAAATCACGCGTAGTTCGGGTATTGGGCACTACCGCGTTTTTAAATTTTCCTATCTTTGCTTCATACTCATTTCGACCGTCTACAAAAACTACATCACTCCCTTTTTTGGCGACTAAGTCGTGTAAAGCACTGGGCTTAATGTGCTTGCCACCTCCAACAACACCTTTAGTTGTTACTTTTATATCATTTGGCGCCATAAAAGTAACTAGCTCGTCACGTACCCGAATGCTAAGTCGCGGGAAATCATCTGCTTTTCCGTCACTCCACTTATAAGGAATCGATTTGAAGCTTGGGTGCAAGTTCATTTGTTTTTTGTAAGCTTTAAGACTTTCAATGTTCCCCCCAATCGTACCGTTAATGCCTTGTTTCGAAATAATAATTCGACCTTTTAATTCGTGGCGTTCGCACAACTGCCTCTGCCAGTGCATTACCGACTCTGGGTCAGCTAGTGGCACAAACTTGTAATATAAAATTATCTTTTCCATCAGTTTAAAAATTATATCATGTTTACCCCTGTTTTGAAGTTATTTGATGCTTGTGCTACAATGAAGTACTAATATTATTGAACGGAAAGGGCGACCCAGAATGTACTTAGCAACCTCTTCTACAAGTGCGTGTCGCCCGACGGCGTAAACTCTCGCCAATTTCCAGTCAAAACGTACTCTTTTTTAATAAATTTATTTTTGCGACAGTTTTAGGAGGCTGTTCGCGACATGAATAAACATACCACCTCTCAAACATTAGCCATTTATTGGCAGCACACCAAACGATATAAAAGACAACTTTGGATAATATATCCGTCCATGGTAGTTGCGCAATTTGGTGAAGATTTTTTACAAGCTATTTTGGTAAGTAATATCATTACCGATATTGCCAGAGGAAACACCCAAAATTTAGCTGCAAATGTGGTTTGGAAACCATTAATTTTAATAATGTTTCTTGAATTATTTGGCCATTTGATTTGGAACAGAATAGTAGTTCCGGTCTTTTGGCGCACACAAGATATGATAATGCGCGACTTGAATATGACTGTATTCGATCATTTACAAAAAATGAGTTATCGATTTTTCTCAGATCGATTCGCAGGATCACTGGTGAATCAAACCAATAAGTTTGTTGGATCCTTCGAAAGATTGACCGACCCTTTAACTTGGAATGTTTTTAAATTATTTGTTGCAATAATACTTACGTCTGTAATTTTAGCGCCATCAGCACTACCTGTGGTGATCGGTATATGGTTAATTGCCTTAATTTACATACCTGTAGTTTGGCATTTTAGAAAACGACAACTTCCATATAATGTTGCTTGGGCAGAATCCGAAACTAAAAGGACCGGACAATTAGCTGACGCTATCTCAAACATTGTGGCAGTCAAATCATTTTCCAATGAGCAATTGGAAAATAAGCGAATGGCAGCACGCACTAATGAAGTGCATCAAAATTCCATAAACACGATGCGCATAGCCATGCGACAAGAATTAGTAAGCGGTGCTTTGCAAAGAAGCATAAACTTGATGTCTATTATCGTGTCTGTTTTATTGGCACTATCGGGAAACATTAATGTAGGTGTTATTTATTTGTCACTCACCTACACCATAGGCATAATGCGAAGGTTATGGGATTTGAATAACACATTTCGTGCATTTACCCGAGTTTTTGGTGATGCAAGTGACATGACAAATATTTTACAGATTAAACCGGAGGTATCTGATCCAGAAAACCCAACTGTACTTAATGTAGATAAAGGCTTGGTCAAGTTTGATGGTGTAACTTTTTGGTATAAAGAAGCTGGCCACGACAATGCCTTATTTAATAAGCTTGATTTAAATATTAAGCCCGGAGAAAAAATCGGCCTGGTTGGCCCAAGTGGAGGCGGTAAGACCACTATCACTAAATTACTGTTACGTTTTATGGACATTCAAGATGGTTCAATTACCATCGACGGTCAAGACATAAATAAATCAGCGCAATCCGATGTGCGAAAGCATATAACCTATGTACCACAAGAACCACTTTTATTCCATCGATCACTAGCCGAAAATATTGCGTATGGTAAACTTAACGCTAGTAAAAATGAAATAATCTCTGCTGCAAAAAAAGCATATGCCGATGAATTCATCCAACAATTACCAGACGGCTACGACACCCTAGTAGGTGAGCGTGGCGTTAAACTTTCTGGAGGCCAAAGACAAAGGGTGGCCATTGCCCGCGCCATGATTAAAGACGCTCCAATTTTGGTATTGGACGAAGCAACTAGCGCTCTAGATAGTGAAAGTGAAAAGCTAATTCAGGCTGCTCTGTGGAAATTAATGGAAGATCGAACGGCAATTGTTATTGCACATCGCCTTAGCACTATTCAGCATATGGATCGCATTGTGGTACTAGATAAAGGTAAAATAGTCGAGGAAGGCCGGCACGCCGATTTAGTAAAGAAAAAGAACGGTCTGTACGCCAAGCTTTGGTCGCACCAATCTGGCGGCTTTTTAGAGGATTAATTCATTCTTTAGGTTCGGCAGGCGCATCTGCGCCCTCTTCGTCTTGGCCAGTTGCGGCAGCAACGGCAGCAGCTTCGTCTTCTTCGCTAACTGCTTCCTCGGATTCCTGGGCTTTAGTTTCTTCAACAGTGGCAATAGGATGATTAATCTCAGTCAAAATTGTAACGTTAGCAGGCACAACTATATCAGCAACTGTTATATGATCACCAATTTCTGCCAATCCGCTAGCGTCTACATCCAAACTATCAATTAAATCTTTAGGTAGCGCTTCGATTTCTACGTGGTCAAGTTGACGAATTACCATAAGTCCTTGCTTTTCGGCTGGAATTTCTCCAATCAAGTGCACCGGCACCTCGGTTTCAACTTTTTCATCTTGCTTGATTGCCTGAAACACCAAATGTCGCATACGGTTTTTGACTGGGTCAGTGTCTACATCTTTAATAATAGTTAGAAATTCTTTTTTACCAACAGTTACTTGGACTGGATGATGTTTGCCAGCTTCGGCATATACAGCGTCGAGAGCCCGTGAATCACCCATAACGTGCAGTGATGGTTGGCCATGGTCATGAACCACCGCGGGCAAT
>JBBTTS010000031.1:0-5043 GCA_038064135.1 Patescibacteria group bacterium
TAGAGAAAGGATTACTTCTGGATGGAGTGTCCTACTAATGCCCTTACTTTAGGACATAAGAACTATATAGTATTATAGTGTAAATTATGAAAAGATCCAATATTATTATATCGCTAGTGCTTAGCATGAGTTTTTTGATGGCTAATTTATCTGTCGGCAAGGCAGAAGTGCCTACGACTTTGATATTTAGCGAACTACAAACTGGCAGTGTAGCTTCGGCCAGTGAGGAATTTATAGAACTAGTTAATACTAGTGAAGACGAAATGGACGTGTCTGGCTGGAAAGTGGAATATTTTTCGGCCGCCTCCGAGGATTTTGACACGCCAAGTCGCACAATCGAGCTTAGCGGAGTCGTCGTAGCCGGCAAACAACTTTTGCTTGCCAGTACAGATTATCTTGTGGACGAAGCAAATTTCCATTTTAGCGCTACACTGGCGAAAGCTGGTGGACACCTGAGGCTAATTAGTTCTGACATAACTAATGCCACACAAGAAATAGTGCACGATTTAGTAGGCTGGGGGACGGCCAGTATGCCCGAGACAGCTTCTGCCATGCCCCCAAATGAAGGGGTAAGTTTGCAACGTAGGTCCAACGAGGATGCTAAACTCATTGATACCGACAATAACGCCGAAGATTTTGCACTAAATACGGTACCGACGCCCCAGGGTGATGATCAGCCCATACCGAAACCATTACCAGAGCCCGAACCCGAACCGGGTAATGAACCAGCCGAAGAATTACCTGAAGATGATCAAGAAATTCCGAATGTCGAGTTTTTGCCGATTAGATTAAGCGAATTGTTTCCTAACCCGGCCAGTCCGCAAACTGATGCCGAGCATGAATTTGTAGAAATCTTTAACCCTAACAACGAGACTGTCGATCTAGACGGTTACCAGATTCAAACGGGCAACACATTCGGTTATAGTTACATTTTCGAAAATGAAACTATCGGGCCAAACGAATACAAGGCATTTTTGGTAATTCAGACCGACACTCTGCTGGCGAATAGTGGTGGAAAAGCACGTTTATCAGACCCAAGTGGCAAAGTTTTGGACGAAACTACCTATGAAACTGCGGATGATGGCGAAGTTTGGGCCTTAATAAACGGTGAGTGGCAGTGGAGTACTACGGCTACACCCGATGCGGCAAATGTCCTAACCAAGCCTTTAGTTTTGGCAAAAACAACAATTACCAAGGCGGCAAAGGCTAAAACCACTAAAGCCAAAAGTAGCAAGTCAATCGCCAAAGTAAAATTGGCTAGCGCTACCTCGTCTGCGCAGCGTGAGGTATTTGACGAACCCCCCGAAGTTCAGGTGCAGCCACTCAACACGGCTGTGCTTGCAGTAGTAGGTGCACTCACGGTAGGATATGCAGCATATGAGTACCGTCAAGATGTGTCGAATTTCTTCTATCGACTCAAAAAATACCGAGAAAATCGGCGAAAATCTGGGGCGTAATTTACGTGGCGGAGAGATTATAGAGCTGGTTAGCGACCTAGGTGGCGGTAAAACAACTTTAGTTCGCGGGCTAGCCAAGGGTGCGGGTAGCAAAGACACGGTAGCCAGCCCCAGCTTTACTATTTCACGCGAATACATTGCAGCAAAGTTTACCATTCATCATTTTGATTTTTACCGACTAAGTGAGCCTGGTTTAGTCCAGTACGAATTGTCCGACAAGCTTGGTGATCCAAAAATAGTTGTTGTGGCCGAATGGGCTGATGTGGTTCAAGGGGTGTTGCCTAAAAAACGGTTAGTAATAAAAATTACTAAAACTTCTAACGTAGGCCGCGAGATTAAATTTAAATATTCACCAAGTCTAGACTACTTGGTAGTGGGGTTATGCTAGTTTTAGTAATCCGAACCGACAATCCGATGGCTGAAGTTGGTCTGTACAGCGGCGAGAAAAAATTGGTTCACGAAACTTGGCAAGCTCATCGCCAGTTAGCCGAAACCATTCATATTAAAATAACTGAAAATTTAAAAAAAATTGGTAAAAAAATTTCCGATATTGAAGCAGTAACTGTTTATCAGGGGCCAGGTAGCTTTACCGGTTTGCGTATTGGAATAAGTGTGGCGAATGCGCTGAGCTATAGCCAAAAAATTCCAATTTCGTCGTCAACTGGTGAAAATTGGGTTAACGACGGGCTAGAAAAGTTAACACGAGAATCAAAATTTGATCCAATTTTGCCAATTTACGGCCAAGAACCATATATAACCCAGCAAAAAAAGTAGATCAAATAGATAGAGTTACATTATTACCTCAATGAAATTCGGCGAAGCAAAATTAAAAGAAATTAATTAGTGGAGTAGAATTTACAGCATATAAGCATAAAAAGCTTGACAGTCTAACGGATGAGCGTACAGTAGAAAACGTAAAGTTATTAACAACAAAAAGGCATGGTAAAAATGAAAAAGCTCCTATCATGGTGCTTGGCGTTATTGCTGAGTTTGGGTTCTTTACTAGTATTAAGCCCTCGTATTGCTTTAGCGGCAACGGCTACGTGGGATGGAGGAGGTGCCGACGAAAAATTCACTACAGCCGCCAACTGGGTTGGTGATGTTGCTCCACTGGCAGGTGACGACTTAGTATTTCCAGCTACAATTACCGACACGATTCTAGTAAATGACATGGCCGACAATACATCTTTTAACAGTATAACTTTCAGCGGTGTGGCATCTACAGGTACTGGAAGTTACACAATTTCAGAAGCAACCGATAATGACATAACTGTGGTAGCCGGTATTACTTCAACAATGACTGGCGTACTGACGGTACAAGATTTCTTAATTGACGTCACGTTAGGTGCTAGCCAAACTTTTTCATCAACTGGGGATAATTATCTGATTTTTGATGGTGCTGTATTATTGGGTGCAAATACGCTAACCATGGGCGGGAATGATAGTGAACTGATAATCGACGGAATTGTTTCTGGAACTGGTGCAATCATAAAGAGCGGAACCTCAGCTTTAAGGTTAACCGGCAATAACACATATTCCGGTTTGACGACAGTCAGTGCCGGGATTCTTGTTGTTAAACACGCAAACGGACTTGGTGCAACAACCACCGGGACAACAGTCTCCAGCGGGGCAAGTCTGTTTTTTGCTTCAGGTTACACGAATACAACTTATGCAGAGCCATTGACACTTAATGGAACGGGATCGCCACCAATTAATGGATCAACATTAGGGGGAACAACAGTTTTTGTATCATGTTGCTACTCGAACGGCGGAGGATATATCGACCCAAGTACCTTTGCTTTGGACACTTTTAGTGGAGCAATTACACTTGGCACAAATGTTACGTTTGCTGGTTACCAAAAAAATGCAAAGATCACAGGCGCTATTTCAGGTAACTTTACCATAACAACCGTGTCAGGTTCGGATAGTAATTTAGAGCTTGCATCTTCAAGCAATGCATCCCAAACCGCAAACGGAACAATAAAACCTACAGTTCTTGAGACTACTTATGGTTCAAACTCGCCAGGTACAGTTGTTTTTTCAAATATAAATAACGTAGCCGTAATAACAGGAACTTACGGAATAGCATCTGTTTTTGGCGGTACCCTCAAAGGAACTGGAACAGTCGGCTCACTAGATATGGATGCTGGTAAAGTTGCTCCAGGTTTGAGTCCTGGCTGTCTAAATTCGGGGAGCGTTACTTATACTGGCGGAACACACGAAGCAGAGTTGGGCGGAACAACCGCTTGCACCGGTTACGACCAACTGGTAGTTACCGGAACTGTAGATCTTGGCTCGGCAACGGCTCTTTCCACGATATTATTCGGCGGTTTCACGCCAGCGGTCGGTAACACATTCACAATTATTAGCAATGATGGCGCGGATGCTGTAACGGGTACATTTCAAAACTTAGCCCAAAGCGCCACCTTTACAGTCGCTGGCTATGTATTTGCGATTAGCTACACTGGTGGCGATGGCAACGACGTAGTTCTGACTGTCCAGTCAGTCCCTGCCGTGCCGGATACTGGTTTTAGGCTAACCCGAAACACACCAGCACTTACTCTAGTTTCAACTCTGTTTGCTACAACAGCACTACTATTAATTGCCCGTCGCCTAAGCAAGCAATTCTAGGCAAGGATCAAGATTTTGGCCATAAACAAGCATTATTTTCACGGTGATGACCTGGTGCGTAGCAGACTGCGCTATGCCGGTGTTTCGCATGGAATGGTTGTACCCAGGCCAGTTCGACAGGACGTAATTTATGGTAAAAGACCCCGAGAAATTTCAAAAAAATTTTCTATACCAATAGCCCAAGCAGTCCACTCATATATTTTTCGCCTGCCAAAACTCCCTAAAAGTAGTGAATATACAGAACTTGAATCATATCTAGCTCAAACTTTGCATATTCCCGAAGACAAAACTAGCCGTCCACATACTCATCACAAGCGTCGGCACTTAAGGCCTAGACTTAAACTGTCTGTTGGGCTAACGGGGATGGCGGTAATTGTTCTTATTTTTGGGGTCGGTGTAAGCGTTCAAGGCTTTCTCACCAACAAAAAAGTTGAAGCTCAGGTAAAACAAGCCAATACAAATAACTCATCAAATAGCGACTCACCACCACAAGAAGACGGCCAGTCGGCGGCAAGTAAAGCTGCTTATCGTGTGGCGCCGAACTTGCCAAGATTAATTAGAATTCCAAAAATAAAAGTCGAATCACGCATCACTCGGCTTGGTATTAGCAGTGATGGCAAGCTGCGTTCGCCAACTAATATTTATGACACAGGTTGGTTCGAAGGCAGCGCTAAACCCAACGAAAGCGGTGCAATGCTGCTTGCCGGCCATGTGCACGGCCCAACCAAACCAGGAATATTTTACAATCTACACAAACTTGTAACAGGTGATACTTTTGAAGTTGAGCGTGGGGACGGCCAAGTATTTAATTATAAAGTCGTCGAGACTAAAACGTTCCACCGCGATAACGTCGATATGGCAGCGGCCATGACCCCATTTTTGTCTGGTGAACGAGGGCTTAATATAATTACTTGTTCAGGTGATATCGATGAGTCGGGCAATCACTACGAAGATC
>JBBTTS010000032.1:0-10160 GCA_038064135.1 Patescibacteria group bacterium
ACTTTATGATAACTCCTCTAGGGATAAAAAATTAGTTGCCGTGGTAGCCGATCCTTTCGATATTGTAGCCCTAGAAAAAACCGGCCAATTTCATGGCACCTACCATGTGCTAGGTGGCTTAATTTCACCGATTGATGGTATTACACCAAACCAACTGCATATCTCAGCCCTAATTTCTCGGATAAAATCGGATAAAGTTAAAGAAGTAGTTTTAGCCACCAACGCTAGTGTTGAAGGCGAATCTACGGCTCTATACTTACAAAAAGAACTTAGCACTTTAGGCGTTAAGATAACACGTTTAGCACGTGGTTTGCCGGTAGGAGTAGACTTAGAATATGCTGATCAAATTACTTTGGGTCGAGCATTGGAAGGCAGGACCTTATTATGAGTAATATTAGCCCCCGTGATATTAGTGACCTGATTGCTAGTGCTAAAGTCATCGCAATTCTGCAAGCCGATAACCCTGATGGCGACAGTTTAGCGTCAGCATTGGCCCTAGAAGATATTATTGGTAATTGGGGTAAAGAACCTGTTCTGTATTGCGGTATGGATATACCTAAGCATTTGCAGCATTTAAGTGGTTGGGATCGAGTCCAAAAAGAAATGCCAAAAAATTTTGACCTTAGTATAGTGGTCGATTGTAGTTCCAGGAGTTTGTTTGAGATTGCCGATAAACGCGGTGAATTGACCTGGGTTTTTACAAAGCCAATGCTTATAATCGACCACCACAAAGTTGAAGTAACTCTGCCAGCCAAACATATTTACACACAAGAACAGGCTGTATCAACTGGTGAAATTATTTATGATCTAGCGAAAGAACTTGATTGGCAACTAAGTGACCACACTAAAAACATGATTACAGTTTCGATTTTGTCGGACAGTTTAGGTCTTATGACAGACTCTACGTCGCCGCACAGTATTAGGGTGGTGGCAGACTTGGTTGAGTCAGGTGTAAAACTCGCCGAATTAGATGATGCGAGACGTCAAACCATGCGAAAAAGTGAAGCCCTTACCCATTATAAAGGACAACTTTTGCAAAGAATTGCTTATACTCCGGATTACCGTATCGCACATATAACTATCCCCTGGGAAGAAATTGAACAGTTTAGTAGCGACTACAATCCATCGATGTTAGTAATAGACGATATGCGCCTAACAGAAGGTACCCACGTGGCAATAGCCTTTAAAACTTATAAATCTAGTCGTGTAACTGCGAAAATTCGCTGTAACTATGGATACCCAATAGCTAGAGAATTAAGTGAGCATTTTGGCGGTGGTGGTCATCCATATGCCAGCGGATTTAAAATTGATGATGGAACAAGTTTCGAAGATATCAAACAGAACTGTATAAATAAGGCATTGGAGCTTTTAGATGAAGTTAACCATGAAACTATATAACACGCTTAGTCGGCAAATTGAAACTGTTAACAAAACGCCCGAATTTAGCATGTATACTTGCGGACCGACAGTCTACAATAAATTACACATCGGCAATTGGGTAGCTTACATTAGGTGGGACGTCTTAGCGCGCACTTTAAGAGCTAATGGTTTTAAGATTAAGTGGATAATGAACATAACTGATGTCGGTCATTTGGTAAGCGACGCCGACGAAGGTGAAGATAAGCTAGAAAAGGGCGCCAAACGCGAAGGTAAAACTGCCTGGCAAATTGCCGATATTTATACTAAGGATTTCACTGGCGGAATTGAGCATTTAAATATAGATATTGATCCTCGTAATTTAGTACGGGCGACCGATCATATTAAGGAACAACTTAACCTGATAAAAGTATTGGAGAAAAAAGGTTACACCTACGTAATTGATGATGGTGTATATTTTGACACGTCGAAATTTAAAAACTATTCGTTACTTGCCAAGCTTAGTCTTGATAATCAAAAAGCCGGTGTTCGCGTAGTTGAAAATAAACAAAAGTTAAATCCTAGTGATTTTGCTCTTTGGAAATTTAGCCCAAAAAATAAAACACGCGATATGGAATGGGATAGTCCTTGGGGTAGGGGTTTTCCTGGCTGGCATCTTGAGTGTAGCGCTATGGCCATGAAATATTTAGGTTCTACTATTGATTTGCACGCTGGCGGCATCGATCATATCCCAATTCATCACACTAACGAAATTGCTCAAAGCGAAGCGGCTACCGGTAAGCAGTTTGCACGCATTTGGGTTCATGGCAACTTCTTGACAATAAATGGTACAAAGATTAGTAAATCACTTGAAAACGATATAACTCTTGATGATCTAAATACAAAGGGCTTTGGTCCGCTTGATTTTAGAATGTTTGTATTACAAAGCCACTACCAAACAGAAAGTAATTTTACTTATGAAGCTTTACAGGCTGCCGCCCAAAGATTAAAAATATTCCAAATGGCAGCTGACATGCGCTTTCAGGCAAACGAAAAATCAACCATCTGGCTTAACAAATCTGGTGTCATTAACGACTCTTTAAATGCCCTGTCCAACAATTTAAATTCGCCACAAGCCCTAAAAACCGTACATATGTTTTTTGACCAGGTAATTGATGAAGGAATTAATAAATCAGAGTTGGAATTATATAACGAAATTCTACTTGAACTTGATGATTTATTAGGGCTAAAGCTAACGATTTCCAAAGAAGTTTCGGCTAATATAAAAGAACTACTAAAACAGAGGCTGTCTGCCAGACAAAGCAAAAACTGGGCCGAAGCCGACAAAATAAGAGCTTCGTTAAATGCCCGTGGAATTGGTGTTAGAGATTCCAAAACTGATCAGTTTTGGTACTATTTATGAAAGGTTTGTACTGTTTTTTTAAAACGGCTTTCCAAAAAATCTTGAGCTAGAATTCGAACGCAACCAGCCGCCGGTATTGCCAAAACTACACCCAAAAGGCCAGCGAAATTAGCACCAATCAGTGCCGCAACAAAAACTAACAAAGGTGTTAATTCATTGCTGCGTGCTTGTATGTATGGCTGAAGGGTAGTGTTTTCAAGTTGTTGATATAGTATTAAATAAATTGCCATAATCACTGCCAACGGAGCTGATACGAACAAGCAAGACAGAATGACTAAAATACCCCCAATAATTGCACCGATCATAGGGATAAGGCTAGTTATAAACACGATTCCCGCCAAAGCAACAACGTTCAATGAAACTTCCAGTACGGTAGTAGCTATAACTAACGCCAGAAGTGCACACAGTGAACTAATAAGTGCAATTAATAACTGGCCGTTTACATACCCAGTGACTATCAAATACATTCGGGTCAATAACTTTTTATGGTGATCACGCTTAGTTTTTGGTAAGTAGTAAAAATAACGTTTAATCCAAGAAGGGCCTTCTACCAGTAGCATAAATGTCAAAACCAATATTGTTATTATCGAAATGAATGCGCTACCGACCTTGCCAGCTGTGGCTACCACGGGTTGTTGAATATCTTCTGTTCTTCTAGCAACCTCATGGCTCAATGATTCGATGTCGTCTTGTAGTTTATAATTTTGAACAAATTTAGCTGCTGGTGATGATCCAGTTCTTAGATCACTTAGCGCCTTTGGTGAATTTTGTACGAAAACAACAGTTTGTTTAACTAGCGGAGGCACAACATTTAAAATAAGCACACCAAGTACCGTAAGTACTGTTACATAAGCTATTAATGTTGCAGTGGCTCGTCCTTTTAATTTTAGTTTTCGCACAATCCAATTCACGGCTGGGCTTAGGCCAACGGCTAAAAATATTGAAATAATAATAAGTTCTAGGGCGTGCGAAATATCAGAAACGAACCTAATTCCTAAAAAACTAAATAACACTATTAGCACAATTCTAATTATTGTTCGATTGCTTACAGTTACCTCGCTGAATCCGTTACTCACAAAGGTAAGTATGCTACTTGATTTTGTGTTTTGCAATTGCCGAATTATAAATTTTCAAAACTTTTGGACCATTCTTATCAATGTCAAAGTTCATTAAACGATTTCTTTGTAATTCTTGAATTTCGTTTCTAAGATTTTTATCTGTAATAAATTGCTTTAATAAATTAGCAAGCTCAATTGTTGAATTTGGGTTTACCAAGACGCGTTTATCGTCAAGTACATAGGCGTACCCTGGATTATTGCCTCCAATAACAATGCCCGCGCCGGCGTCAATGGCTTCAATAATTACAATACCAAAACTTTCTCCGCCTGTGGCTGGAAAAATCGCGATATCTGCTAAGTTCAAAAAAGTTGCTTTTTGGTCTTCGTGTATAAAACCTGCGAAGCTGACTAATTTTTCTAGGTTTTTAGACTTAACATATTTTTTCAATTTTTTATCTAGAGGTCCAGACCCGCCAATCGTTAGGCGGAAATTAATATCGTTATTATTTTTAACTAACAAATTAATAGCTTTTAAAAGCAATAATGCACCTTTTCGATTTACCAAACGGCCCAAGAATCGTATTTCGGTAATTTTATTTGAACTGTTTTTTGTACCTTTATTATTGATCTTAATACTGTTTGGGACTATTTTTGGGTTTTTAACTCCATAAATATCGACTGCATAGTTTGCGGCTGGAGCTGAAACAGCAATCACGTCATCGATTAAATTTATGGTTCGTTTTTGAAACTTGGCTAACATCTTATTGCCCGCAGCCGACAGTATACCGCTAGGCAATATGTGAAACGTTGCCACTACAGGGCCATTATAAACTTGTATTAATCTACCTACAAAAAAGGGGCTGAATGGCATTTGGGCATGAACAACGTCTAAGTCTAGCTGTTGTAGTTTTTTATTTATCGTACGTCTTGATGTAGGCATGGGCACAGCTAATTGGTTTTTATTAAAGCGAACTTTGAAGGTTCGAGCCAGACTATGTAAGTTATTAATATTGGAATTTTTGGTTTCTCCGGCTAGAAAGTGTATCTCGTGGCCTTCGGCTTCCAGCCAATTACCTAAAGTTCTTACATACTGTTGAACACCATCTGGTCTATCGAGCGAATCATCAAGCGCTATACCAATTTTCATTTCAAAGATTGTAGATATAATTTTTCGTAACTATCGACAACTTTTCGATAATCAAACTGTTCAACATATTTCATTGCCCAGGATTGCCATTGCTTACGGATAATCTTATCAGTCAAAAATAGTTCCAGTCGTCTTGCGAAGTCCTGAGTGTCTTTAGGGTTTACCAATGATAACAAACCGCGTTCTTGCATGACGCTGGTATAACCAGGATTGTCGCCGGCGACAATCGGCAGCCCATTAGCCATTGCTTCTAATAGTACAATACCAAAACTCTCACCGTAAAGAGCCGGTGAACAAAAAAGAGCACTATATTTTAGTAGAGACAATTTTTTTTCTTCACTTATTTGGCCTAAAAATTTAACATCTAATATTTCATTTTCAACTACGTAGTTTTCTAATTTTTCGCGATCTGGCCCATCTCCGGCTATTATCAATTTAGTTTCAGGTAAACGATTTTTTAACAAACTAAATGCTTCGATTAAATATTTGACACCTTTTCGTTTTTCTAAACGTCCAACATATAAAATATCTGTGGTTTTCTTGTTAATTCTGTGGTTTTTATACTTTGTTAAATCAATTCCGTTTGGGATTATATTTATTGGCTGATCTGTGATCGACTTAATATAAGTTGCAGCTGCATCAGAAACTGCACTATATGAGTCAATAAATTTTAAAATTGACTTGGTGTACGGAGTAATTACTTTTTCGAATGTTTTACTCATGACTGTGTCGGGCAGGCGAGCATGAAAGGTTGCAATATTAACACAAGTACTACGACTTAATATTTGACGACTAACGACCGGTACCCATGGTTCATGAAAATGCAATATGTCAAAATTATATTTTATCAGAACGTCGTCAATTACTTCATTACTAGCAGATACCGAAATTTGTGAAGTTGTGTGAAGTGTTTTTAATTGAGTGGCTGCACCAATAAAAACAACTCCATCAGGAACGCTTGAAGTATTATTTCGAGGTTGCGGAGTAAGAATAAATACTTCGTGACCCCGCGACTTTAGTTCTTTGCGCAGATGTAAGACGCATTCTTGTACGCCACCACCCTTTGTTATGTTGTAAGGACAAACTAAGCCAATTGTCATAATATGATCAAGTATACCACTAGTAATCTTTCAGTATTTTTCGCAGCTTGGGGGGTATAAACGGAGCAGCATCGACCGAATTGGCTATTACTGTAGGAGCATGCGATGGGAATCGTGTGTGAATGATGTTGACATTTTCGTAAATTATAGAAAGGTGTTGTTTTACTACGTGATTATCAAAATACCTGTCGTTATCTACAGTTACATGATGCACAGCAATCTTTACTCGCAAATTACATAGATCGGTTGTAAACATAGACACTGCGGTGTCCATGTATGTGCGGATATCATTAATTTTCCATAATATTATTTCAAATTTGATACGGGCATTTCTTTCAGCTTTATCGGCATTTTTTAGTTTGCTATGTCGGCCCTCGACTAGCTTATAGGCCAAAGTAATTATTGGTGCTTGTAAGATAAAAGTCTTAGCAAACCAAGCCGGTAGTGCGTTAGAAAATAAACTAGAACCATATCTAAAAAAGTAAAAGTGTCTTTTCTTGAGTTTAAAATCTTCTTTATGAACCATGCCAACCAAGCTCACTAACAAGTCGGTTTTTCTGACTATATCCGGGTATTTTTGTAACATCTTGGTAACCACCAAAAACCCGAACGACAACCCAACGATAGTTACGCGCCGGTTTTTGTAGCGGAGTTTTATAAAAGCTGCCAGATAATCTGCCAGATTATCTAACGATGGCTTATTACCAATCTTGTACATTGCTTCCATGCCGCCAAAACCAGGCAAATCTGGTACGGTAACATTTCCAAATTCGGCCAGTGATTCAGCAACTCCATTAATGCGTTCTAAACTCGAATGATGCCCGTAAACTAAAAGAATTTCACGCTTGGCATTAGAGTTTTTTACGGGAATACGAAGCATTCGACCACGAAGGCCGTTCATTAAAATAGGCACAATAAAATCTTGTGTATTCATTTTGTAGTAAGTATAGTACGTAACTTTTTGAAAGTTAGTTGCATTTTACTCTAAATTAGGGCCAAATACTATAGTTATTGGTACAGCACCTCAACGCCAACCCAAACGTATTCCCATGCTTCTGGCTCCGGACCTTGATATTCGGCTTCTTCGGGGTAGCTAGGAATCCAGCCATGTATTTTAGCCTTTTCGTAATTATTATTTTTGATCCAAGTAAAGCAGCTACTGGCCACAAAAGACAGGCTTCCGTCTTCGCACCACAAATCAATCGTGTAACCGCTGTGATGTCGGGAATAACCTGGTGGGGCAGTTATGACCAAGGTTCCCACAACAGCACCATCGCTTTGGCCGGCGGCAATTTTACTGATAGTTGCACCCCTGTCGTAAAGACGGTTCAAAAATAAATTCCGCTGATAATCTACCGATCTATAAGCTGAATTAAGCTTTAGGGGTATACTTTCACGTTTTGCGGTATCGCGCATTGCTTGCCAAGCATCTAGAGCAAGTGGCTGCAACAGATCGTCGCCCATCAGGCCAGCTTCTTGTGTTTTTTGAATTGATGCTACGGGTACGCTTCCACGTCTATAGCCTCGTTTTTCTGCCATGTTGCGAATGCGTAAGTCGGCCTGCTCATTGCCCGTAATTGGCAAACTGTCACTTATAGGCTGTACATTTGGGTAGCCAATCGATAGAAACAACTGCTTAAAGTCCGTATCTGAGAGTTGACGAAGCTGCCTATTAGAATTGTTTAACTTTTGTGGAGTATTTGTTTGTTGGGTAGAATCGGATAAGTTGTTAGTAGGCTTGTCAGAGATTTCTACTGAGGATGGAGTACGTAATTCAAACCACCAGTATGACCCACCTAGTCCAGTTAAAATCAATACCAAAAGTACTACCTTTAAGCTTGATCTTGGAGATTTTCGCTTTTTTAGTTGCTTGAATTGTTGGGGTTCGACAACATGCATATGATTAATTAAGTGTAACAGAGAGTTGTGATTGAGAAAAAGCTAATTTTAGGTTACAATCTACGATGTTATTTACAATTTAATAGGGAGTGGCCAAGTGGTAAGGCACATGGTTTTGGTCCATGCATTCGGGGGTTCGAATCCCTCCTCCCTAGCCAAAATATGAAAGTCAGACCATGAGTCTGGCTTTTGTATTTTGATAGTTGCTTGAAAGGGTTCGAACGACCGAGTCCTGTGCACTCGGACCGCCCGTAGCCCGAAGGGTAATGTTAGCAAACCTTTTTTGTTTTGCTGTAATGGCGACCCCCCCTAGCTATCGCTTGTCTAGGGGTGTATACTTATATACAAAGGAGTTCAGTGGATGTATAAACACGTGTTACATAATTCGTCTACTGGACCCCAGATATATGTAAATTTGATCTCATCGGCCGCAGGCCACTACCTAAGTCGGCAACCATATTTAATCAATATTGTGATCGAGGCTTTAGACAGACCTAACTATGGGCCGTCTAAAATAAATGTCGAATACGATATGGGACGGGTTATAGGCCATAGCGACATAGTTACTACCAATGAAAAAGACACTATTTTTTACGCAAAACCAGTAAAACTAAATTCATTCACACGATTTACTAAAAATAGAAACCCGGTACCTAGCAATACTTTATCTCTGAAGCTTTCAAAAGACGATGAGGGCAATTACGAACTTTTCGAAGCTTGGATTGGTCCAAGCACACCTCCTTTTCCAGAAAACCAAGATTCTCCGCAACGAGATAAAACTTTTTGGCAGACACATGCACACGTCTTTGACTCATATAATTTACAGTCAAAAACTATTACTAAAATTTGCCCATACTAAATTTGTTTATTAGAACCTAGAAACTTGATTAATTAATTAAAACTAAGGTTCTTTAACTGTAAAGTATCCGGCTGTTTCTGGCTGTAAATGATTGTGAAATCTAAATGAGCCTGATTCGGAAAGGGTAATTGTTTTACTTTTTCCACTGCGTACTATAATATCGTTTTCGCCTGCGTATGCATCGTGCTCTGGATGTAAGCCAAATGATATTTCTAAATACTTTTCATCATTATTGATAAAGGTTAGTGTGTCGCATTTTTGTGCTGTAATATAAAGGGGACTAACTAGGCCATCGGAAATATTGACCCTGTGGTTTTCGTGCTGTGCTTGACAAACACCAGTTCGCCCGCCACCGATTTGGTAAATATTTTCATCATTTAACAGTTTTTTTGTCTGGTCTGATGGCATCATATTGTAGTGTAGATTATTCGTGATCATTATAGATCCACCCACGACTATTAGAATTATCCCCACTGTTGAGTAAAAAAAGTACAGGTTCCATCTAGGTTTTGGACCACGGCCCAAGTGCAAGAAAAACGTAATCTGGACAAACATTTGCAATAACGCAAAGACAAGTATTGAAATAAGTAGCGCTGTACCCGTAACTGTTTTATTTACTACTAATTTGTATGGAATGAAGGTAAATATTAACGAAAGAATAAATCCGATTACGTATGACCTTGTGGTACTGTGCTCACTTTGTTTAACTTCGTGACCAACAGCACTCATACGAAAGCCTTCAGGTAAACAATTGTAAATATAAATATCCAGACGATATCTAAGAAGTGCCAAAATAGACTTAGCATTGCTAACTTACGCACTAACTGCGAATTCAGTCCTCGTTTTATGACATATGCTAAAGTTGTCGACATCCAAAGTAAACCAAAAGTTATATGTAAACCATGCGTTCCTACCAGTATAAAAAAGGACGACAAAAAAGCATTAATTTTGAGGGTATGACCTTCGTGAATCAGCTCGGCGAATTCTTTTAATTCTATGCTTAAAAAGGCAACACCTAATGCAAAAGTAACTCCAAACCAAAATAATACTTGCGACTTATTGAACCTTCGCGCCGCTATCATTGCAAGCCCAACAGTAAAACTACTAGTTAGTAAAATTAATGTTTCGGTAAGTGCCAGCCTAAGGCTGAAAAGTTCGCTACCTCCAGGGCCACCTTGGGTGCTTTTGAACAAGACAGAATACACTGCAAACAATACTGCAAACATCAGCAAATCGGTCATTAGGTAAATCCAAAAGCCAAACATTGCTCTGTCGGTAGCAGCAGCTTCATGGTCTATGTGGAGGTTATTTTTGTTAT
>JBBTTS010000033.1:0-3713 GCA_038064135.1 Patescibacteria group bacterium
ATGCTCGATATTTGGCAGATATTACAAATCAATTCGATATACCAAAGGCTCTTGCTTGGGCGGATCGTCAACACTTGCCAGTTGTAATGATTGGCGGCGGAAGCAATATTTACTGGGACGATGCCGGTTATCCCGGCCTGGTGCTTGTTAATAAAATCGAACATTTCGAAAAATTGGATGCTAGTGAGGGCGAAGCATATTACACTGTTGGCGCCGGTGAAAATTGGGACCGCGTGGTGGCTCGAACCGTAGAAGCCGGATTTGGAACACTTGCACCCCTGTCGCTAATTCCTGGCACTGCAGGCGCGACACCTATTCAAAATGTAGGAGCATACGGCCTCGAGATATCCGAGGTACTCACAACAGTTCAGGCTTATGATGCTGTCGAACGAAGTTTTGTGACCCTGCGTGGTTCGGAATGTGGTTTTGAATATCGAACAAGCCGGTTCAAAACGGTCGACAAGGGGCGGTTTTTCATAGTTGCCATTACATTAAGGGTCAACAATAAACCGTTTCAGCCACCGTTTTATAAAGCCCTGGAAGAGTATTTTGAAAAGCAGGGAATTGAGCAATATTCAGTGCAAATCGTACGGGATGCAGTAGTGAATATCCGTACAGCCAAACTTCCCGACCCAAATGTTGTCGCTAACAATGGATCGTTTTTCGCTAACCCCATAGTAGATAAAGACTTTTTCCTAAATTTATACTCCAACCACCAACAACTGGCCACATGGCCCAGTAAATGGTTTTGGGAACAGCCTGACGGAAATTATAAAATAGCCGTTGGAGCCTTGCTGGAATCATTAAATCTCAAAGGCGTGCACGACGCCGAAACCGGCATGAGCACTTGGCATACCCAATCTATGGTGTTAGTTAATGAAAAAGCCACCAAAACAGCACAACTAGAGGCCTTTAAGCAAAAAATAATCGACCTAGTTCATCAAACATATGGAATTATTTTGCAGCAAGAACCGGAAAAGATTTCCCCACCGAGCAATATTACTTAACATGTTAAGTAATATTTGTTAAATCTTTGGTTAGATTATCAAAGTCTAGTCATTTATATATACTTAACAAGTTAAGTATATTGTCACGTGGCAGGTTACTGCTTGTCGCTCGGTAGCGGATACTGGAGTGCAAATTCTTTAACTTCGTCACTTAATTTTTCTAATTGTTCTGGATCATTTATTGCATCTATCCCCCGCTTCATCCATTCGGCAATCTTATCCATCTGCGGTTCTTTGAGTCCACGAGTTGTAATTGCTGGTGTTCCAAGACGTATGCCGCTAGGTTTAAATGGCGGCAGTGGATCGTCTGCCACAGCATTTTTATTTAGCGTTAGGCGGATTTTGTCCAAGGCTTTCTCTATTTGGTCGCCGTCTAGATTAAAACTTTTGTGTACATCAGCCAAAATAAGATGGTTGTCTGTACCACCCGTAATTAGTTGAAATCCACGAGATTTCAATCCATCTGATAATGCCTGGGCATTATTTAATATTTGTTGGCTATATTCCTTAAATTGGGGCTGAAGCGCTTCACCAAATGCCACAGCTTTAGCGGCAATTACATGCATTAGTGGGCCACCTTGTACGCCCGGAAATACTGTGCGGTCGATTAAAGTTGGGATGTTCTGAATGGTTTTTTCGGGCGCTTTAAGGGGATTGCTTACGATTCCCTTGCTTAAAATTAACCCTCCGCGCGGACCACGCAAAGTTTTATGCGTGGTTGTGGTAATAACATGAAAGCCGCGATCAAACGGATTAGCGGCAACGCCAGCAGCTATTAAACCAGCGATATGCGCCATATCAGCCACCAAAAGAGCATCAACTTCCCGGCCAATTTCGGCAAATCTTTGGTAATCAAGGGTGCGTGGATAGGCACTAAAGCCAGCTAAGATTATTTTAGGTTTATGTTTCAGCGCCAGATTTCGGAGTTCATCGTAGTCAATTTCACCTGTTTGGATATTTTTCATACCGTAGCGTACAAAGTTATATTGACGAGCTAAAACCGTTACAGGCGCACCGTGAGTTAAGTGGCCACCATGGCTCAAATCCATGGCAAGCACGGTGTCGCCGGGCTCTAACCAGGCATGATAAACTGCCTCGTTAGCTTGGGCGCCGCTATGTGGTTGCACGTTGGCATGATCGGCTTTAAACAATTTTTTGGCTCGGTCGATCGCCAATTGTTCAACTAGGTCTGTGTTCTGTTGACCACCATAGTATCGCTTGCCCGGGTAGCCCTCGGAATATTTGTTAGTAAATACGCTGCCTAGGGCATCTAGTACAGCTCGGCTAACATAATTTTCGCTAGGTATTAGCTCTAGGCCTTCACGTTGCCGTTTTTCTTCTAATTTAATTAGTTCGTTTACATCTTCGTTCATAGTTACCTCGAAATTAATTGACAGAAATTTAAAAAGAATATTGGCTAAGCTAGATCATGGATATATTATATGTTACTTGTCATTAACAAAACAAAAGTCTTGCCATATATACCACAAATAGTATAATCAGATGGCTTATGTTAAGCACAAACCAAAAAATTGGCCGACTTATTCACCAGATGCGACAAGAACGCGGCCTAACTCAAGCAGAATTTGCACGCCGTCTAAGCACTAGCCAGTCGGCTATTAATAGAATTGAGCACGGCAATCAAAACCTTAGCCTAGAAACTCTGGCTCGGATTAGTGATGTTTTAAAGAAGCCGCTGATTAGCATTGGCGGCAGCGCAATTAATTTGAAAATAAATGGCAAACGGGAACTATCTGGAACTATAAAAACCAATGTTTCTAAAAATGCCGCAGTGGCACTTCTTTTTGCGGCTCTTTTGAATAAAGGCACTACAAAATTAAAAAGTATGCCACGAATCGAAGAAGTTAATCGGTTAATCGAAGTATTAATTAGCATAGGCGTGCATGTAAAATGGCTAGCAAATAACGACCTAGAAATAAAGCCACCAATTCGATTTAATATAGATTCGATAGATGTTAGCGCGGCTCGCAAAACCCGAAGTGTCATCATGATGCTTGGCCCGCTAATGCATGTTTATAAAGAATTCAAAATTCCGTTTGCTGGTGGCTGCAAACTTGGAATTAGAAGTATCGAAGCACACAAGGCTGCCTTTGAAGAACTTGGTGTAGATATCGATGCACATGCTGGATATTACAATATAAAAGTTAATCCTAAAAAGCGTGAATCACAAGTGGTGATGTATGAATCAAGCGACACGGCTACAGAAAATATGCTAATGGGAGCTGCTTTGATACCCGGCAAAACAGTTATAAAAATGGCTAGTTCTAATTACATGGTGCAAGACGTATGTTTCTTTTTACAGAAATTAGGAGTCAAAATTGAGGGGATTGGCACTAGCACATTGACGATAAATGGACTGAGCACAATCAAAAAAAATGTCACTTACTACCCAAGCGAAGATCCGATCGAAGCTATGACATTTATCGCAGCCGGAATTGTTACTAATTCCAAGATAATCATTTCCCGTTCACCAATAGATTTTTTGGAACTTGAACTTTTGAAATTAAAGAAAATTCAATTAAGTGTTAATGTGAAGAATGTTGATGCTTTTAAATTTTACAAGAAAATTGGTTATAAATTGCATCATTATGATATGAAAAAGGAGATACAATGAAACCTTCAACACTTTGGCGAGAACTAAAAAAAAGAGACTTTAGAAGTCTTTGGATAACAAGAATATCAGAA
>JBBTTS010000034.1:0-4824 GCA_038064135.1 Patescibacteria group bacterium
TGCCTCCTATCTAATCCACGCGTTAAAACAAACGCCCGCGAAGATGCTTCATTTTTTTCTTTTTTCCGCAGATTTTTTTGTGACTTCAATCGAGAGCCTTTTTAAATATGCCATATATGCCAGGCATTTTTTAACCAGCTTTGATGAAGAACATGCTTCACTATTTGCTCACACTTGGGGTTATTTTGCAGCTGCACTAACATGGGTATTAAGTCATTGGTTGCTTTTTTACGGCGGATTTTTAGCTCAGCCGGCCCTACTTCTTAGTGTAATAGGTTTTAGTTTGGCTGCGCTTTATTACTTAGATGAGACAGATCGACTTTCGTCTGGACTACGAAGACAATTTGTTTTTGTAATGGTAGCAATAGTAATGGTTGTCATGGTTTTCTCAGATTGGGGTGATAAAGTAGTTTAGAATTTGGGGGTTAAAAGTGTATAGCATATTAAATAAATTAGAAAAATCTCAAAATACGGTTAAATCAAACAGCCCAAGTAGGCTAAAGAATACCAAACAGTTTCGTAATATATTTGTGTTGATTTTAATTTGCTTTTTTGCTGGGTTTTTTGGTGGATGGCTTGGGTCACAGACTCAAAATTTTGGACTTGGGAGTGTAAATAACGGAAGTTCTAATGCACAAAAAATAGTATTAAAAGAAAGTGAAGTCATTAGCGAAATAGCCAAACAAGTTGGGCCTAGCGTAGTTTCGGTAAATGTTACTAGTGAATCGAGCAGGGCGGATAGTTTTTTTGGTTTTAGATCTCCAGCCCAGCAACAGAGTGCTGGCACCGGATTTATTTTAACCAAAGAAGGCGTTGTAGTAACGAATCGTCATGTGGTTCCTAGGGGAGCAACCACTGTATCAGTTACTTTATCTGATGGAACAGAATTAACAGACGTAGAAGTAATAGGTCGAACTAATGATAATGATCCGCTTGATGTTGCATTTTTACGAATAAAAGACACTAAGAATAAAGAACTAAAACCAGTCACTATTGGTGACTCTGCTAAAATGCAAGTCGGTGACAAAGTTATAGCTATCGGCAATGCCTTAGGGCAATTTCAAAATACTGTTACATCTGGAATAATTTCGGGTTACGGTAGAAGTATCGAGGCAGCTGGTGATGGTAATACGGTCGAGACACTGCAAAACCTGTTCCAAACCGACACAGCAATCAATCAAGGAAATTCAGGTGGACCATTAGTTAATATTAACGGCGAAGTAATCGGAATAAACACTGCTGTAGCTGGAGGCGCCGAAAACATTGGTTTCGCTATACCGGTAAATGACATTCAGGGCCTAATTAAGAGCGTGCTAAGCAAAGGCAAACTAGAACGCCCATATTTAGGTGTTAGATACGTCACATTAACTGATGACTATGCTTACCAATTCAACCTAGAAATTAAACGGGGTGCATACCTAGCGCCTAGCCGTAATGGTGCTGCTATTATAGCTGGCAGTCCAGCAGAAAAGGCTGGGTTAAAAGAAAAAGACATCATCACTAAAATTGATAATCAACCGATCGATGAAAATAACAGCTTAATTTCGTTAATAGGTAAAAAATCGGTAGGCGACAGTGTAGAGCTTACGGTAATTCGTGATGGCAAAGAACAAAAAATAAAAGCAATTCTCGAAACCGCCCCTTCTCAATAAAATAACTAAATACTTTCAAAAACTTGTATAAAATCTTCGACTTGCCGTAGAGAAAAACCGGCATTTTGGGCAATTTTTGTAATTACCTTATGTTGGGGTGGCAGGCTCTCAGTTATTACATATCTTACTCCTTTAAATTGTACCGCAAGCAGACGGGTTGCAATTTGATGAAAGAGTTGTCGATATATATCTAGGCCATCTGGGCCGCCAAAGATGGCTAATTTTGGTTCGTACATAGCAGCTTGGTTGATAGTGTGGTTGTCGGGCACATAGGGCAAGTTTGCAATTACGATAGTACTATGTAGGAAGTAGGAAGTAGGGACAGGATCAAGTAGGTTGCCTTGGCAAAAGATAATATCTGCTGCATTTTTTTTGGCATTTTGTCGAGCGATTGTTAGTGCAGATTTTGAAATCTCGGTTGCGATAACTTTCAGTTGAGGCAATTCTAGTTTTGTGGTGATCGCTAAACACCCAGAGCCTGTCCCCACATCAATCACGGTTAGACGGCGTTTTTTGATATCGTTTCCTTTATCATGTTTCCTGTCTCCATTTTTACTTTCTACGTTTAACTTACTACTTTCAACTAGATCAGCCAAAAGGGTGATCATGGTTTCGCTTTCGGGTCGCGGTTGTAGCGTATCGGCTGAAACTATATACTCACGCCCATAAAACTCACTTTTACCTCTTATATATGCAAAGGGTTCATGTTTGGCTCGTCGTTTTATTTGATAATTAAGTTTCTTTACCTTAGGGATAGATATTTCGAATTCAGGATGCGCAAGCAGCCAGGCACGATCTTTGCCTGTTGCGTCCTCGAGCATCACTAAACACTCTAGCCGTGCTGTAGATATATCTGAAGCACGTAACATTTTTATACTACTAGTTAGCCAATTGCTAGCTTTCATTCGAAAGGAGTTGGTGTTCGGCTGACAGAAGTTTTTCTATAACGTCGTCGATGTCGCCATTCATGGCGCCGGGAATATTGGAACGAGAGTAGCCAATGCGGTGGTCGGTAATGCGGTCTTGCGGAAAGTTGTAGGTGCGGATTTTTTCGCTTCGGTCACCACTTCCGATGAGTTTTTTGCGGGCATCGCTTAGCTGTTTTTGTTCTTCTTCTATTTTGTTTTGCAGCAGGCGTGAGCGCAAAACCCCCATGGCTTTTTCTTTGTTTTTTATTTGCGACTTTTCGTCTTGGCAGGTAACAACCAGGCCAGTTGGAAGGTGGGTAATACGCACCGCTGAATCGGTTGTATTTACACTTTGGCCACCATGACCGCTGCTGCGATACACGTCAATTCGCAGATCACTCGGGTTTATATCAACATCGGTTTCTTCGGCTTCGGGTAACACCGAAACGGTGACAGTACTGGTATGAATACGGCCTTGGCTTTCTGTTGCTGGAACGCGTTGCACACGGTGAACGCCGGCTTCGAATTTGAGGTTTTTGTAGGCTTCTTCGCCCCGCGCGGCAAAAATAACTTCTTTGAACCCGCCAACTTCGTTGGGGCTTTCGCTAATAAGTTCCGTTTTGTAGCCATGAGTTTCGCACCAGCGAATGTACATGCGGTATAGTTCACCGGCAAATAGGCTGGATTCGTCGCCACCGGCGGCTCCTCGAATTTCGACGATTACATCACGGTCGTCGTTGGGGTCTTTGGGTGTTAGCAGGTTTGTGAGTAGTGCGTTGTTGTCATCAAGTTGAGTATTGATGGCGTCGATTTCTGTAGCTGCTAGGCCGGCCATCTGTTGGTCGCTGGAGCCAGCCAGTTCACGCGCTTCTGTTAGTTGCGATTGAAGAGTGGCAATTTTGTCGAAATGGTCAATAATTTCTTCTAATTCTTTTAGGCGTTTTGCTAACTTAGGATATTCTTTTGAACTAAAAATAGCAGAGTCTTGCAATATTCTTTGTAGCTGCACTAATTCTTGGTGAAATTTATCTTCTTTTTGATCCATATGTCACTGATTATAAAAATAAAACCACCAAATCACTAATGATTGGCAACAATAATTTATCCGAAGTTAACTGTTGGCAGCGGTATAAGCGCCAATTTGTTGAGTCTCGTCGATTTTTGGTGTTTTGACTCGGTTTTTACTTGCAGATTTTTTCATCGCTTCGGCTCTGGCTGCAGCTGCTTCTCGGCGGGCTTTAAACTTGTCAACCCGACCCTCTACATCGACAAGTTTTTCCTGACCAGTGTAAAAAGGGTGGCTTGCACTTGAAATGTGAACTTTTACCAATGGGTAGTCAACGCCGTCCAACGAAATTGTTTCGTCGGTTGCAACGGTAGACTTTGTTAAAAATGTAGTGTTGTCATTTAAGTCTTGAAACACTACAGGACGATAATTCTTAGCATGGATATCTTTCTTCATAATACGACAAGATTATACACACTTTGTTTACTTCGGTCAATACACTTGTACTTGCTAGTGTAATCTGGTATTATTAACGAGCATTCATTAAAGCAGGTCGGAAGTTATCCTCTGCAGCATCACCCATGTAGGGACGCTCGCAGCCTCTGGAACCAAAGAATAAGGATAAAAGGAGTGATACTAAATGTCGGTTGAAGTCGATATCAAAAAATTATTAGAAGCAGGGGCACACTTTGGCCATAAGACCAGCCGTTGGCACCCTAAAATGGCACAGTATATTCACAGTAAGCGCGGAGGAAGCCACATAATCGACCTTACTAAAACTGTCGATGCCCTGAGCGAAGCTTTAGAATTTATTATCAAGACGGTTAGCAGCGGCAAGCAAATTTTACTAGTAAGTACCAAAAAACAAGCTCAAGATATGGTTCAAAGTTTGGCACAGACAACAAACATGCCATATGTTACCGAACGTTGGCTTGGTGGTATGTTAACAAACCGCAACACAATTGGCGGTCGCGTTAAATACTTAAAAGATTTAGAAGCACGTATGGAAAGTGGCCAGATAGCTGCTAAATACAGCAAGCTGGAAGCGCAAAGGTTCCAAGAGGAAATTGATGCCATGAACGTCATGTACGGCGGTATAAAAGAGCTACAGGCCAAACCTGGCGCAATGGTTGTACTTGACGTAGTTCACGACATAAACGCTGTACGCGAAGCCAAAAAACTTGGCATTCCAATAATTGCATTAGTGGACACCAATGCCGATCCTACCGATATTACATACCCGATTCCGTGTAATGAC
>JBBTTS010000035.1:0-301 GCA_038064135.1 Patescibacteria group bacterium
GAAAATTTGGAATCAATTGTCGGCCACCAAAAGGTAATTGTGGCGGTGGAGGTGGGGGTGGTTCGATTTTTTCCTGAGACAGCTGCCTACTTTCCGTTGGCTGTGGTGCGGTTACTTTAGGGCTACCAAGTACAACCAAAAAAGCCAAAATTACCATGACAAGCCCAAAAGACCTGGAAATTTTTGACGATAATATATTCACTAACTTTCAGTTTACACCAAAGTTCTCATGGTAAAAGATTGAAAACTTGATAGTATTTTGGTTATGACAGTTAAGGCTGGGTTCTCAGGCCAGGCCTTT
>JBBTTS010000035.1:311-2506 GCA_038064135.1 Patescibacteria group bacterium
CAAGACCCGAATGTATTTCAAAGACATCTATTTCCAGTACCCGACCTACAGGAAGAATATCATCCCGCTTCAGAAGATGAACTTATGAGTCTAGAACTTTTGGCGAGTACTTTTTTAGATAATCAGCCTCAAACAACATCAAGAACTTATGGAATTATTGATGACACAAATCTAGATGAAACCAGAAGGATAAGTGTCGCCATTTTTGAAAACGACACTTTTGGTCCAGATGACTTTCAATTTGAATGTGGTTTTCACGTCGCTATCGGCCAAGAGATAGTATTTGGGGCAAGTTACGATGCCGACAATGATAAAATTGAGGATTTTTTAGTTCAGGATGTTGACCTTAATCTCGTAATTCATGGCTTGGATCAAATATTAAGGTCTGATAATATTTCTGTTTCCGATAAAGAAATCAGGTTATTACAATTTTTGAGCGGTGTATTGTTTGAAATTGCTAATTCAAGCCTAACGGATAAACAAACTAGTGATAATTTTAATTCAGAATTTATTGCTGGAGGTCCGGACTTACTACCTATCGGTACTTTATTGCAAAAAATTGTTGACCAACGCTGCAAAAACCGCTGGGTAAAGTTTCGCAGTGCGCAACCTATTATAAATTACGTAACCGTTGAGGCGTTTGAATACTCTGATGAAATTGTAGAAAATTCCGAAGAAGAACTTTCTACTTTGCGTGTGCAAATATTTGACGCTGAAAACGCGTGCACTCATAGACTTAGTTGGCAAGAACTTGATGCGCAGCCAATTTATGCTTGTTTTGATAATAATGGCAAAAAAATTGAATCAGGTGACCCAGATAGCAAAACTGTAGACAGAATGATCGTATTATTAATGCAATCAAAAAACTTTGCGTAACTGTAAGGACTTACTTTTTTAAAATAAACTTTATTAAACAATTTTCTTGGCTAACTTCGTCAGAGAGTATACTATATTATCTCATGAATATGTTTTTGAGATCATCGGCTGGCGCAATGCTGGTATCCGGAATGTTAATTCCGGTTTCTTTCGAGCAAGAACCAGTATCCACTGCAGCACCCCAAGAATTTACGCAAACCAGCACCGAGGTTGGATATATGCCAGAACGTGCTAAAATTGCTGATGAATTAGAAATAGCCCTAGGTGGTTTAAAGGGTGTCCAAAAATAGCGAAGCGCGTAAAATAAAAGAGTGACAACAGATACTCCAATAACTGAACTTCATGGAGTAGGGGAATCGCTAGCTAAAAAGCTGGCAATTTTGCGTATAAAAAATATTGATGATCTTATAAGAGCGTTGCCAAGAAAATATCAAGATTATTCAAAGGTAATAGCTATCAGACACATTCGGCCAGGGGTAGTTACGATAGAGGCTAAAATTAGCCAAACAACTGGTCGATATGTCCGTCGAGGTATGCATATCACAGAAGCAACTGCGTCAGATGACAGTGGGAGCGTGCGACTGGTTTGGTTTAACCAGCCATACCGAGCTGCTGCATTGAAAAGTGGTGAAAATTATTATGTCTCGGGCGAATTTGTTTTTAAAAGTCGCCGACTCAGCATAATTAATCCCTCGGTCGAGCTCAAAAGCGACTTTCCAATAAACACCGCCAGGATAATCCCCATTTACCGCGAAACAAAAGGCTTAAAATCCTTCCAAATACGTAGGCTTGTGCGTCAGGTAAGTGATTTTACAAAGAAAATGCCCGAATCGTTACCTAAGTGGCTAGTAAAAAAACAAAAACTGATGCCGCTAGCCGAAGCAATTTTACAGATGCATTTTCCAGATTCGTCCACTAAGCTAGCTGATGCTCAAAAACGATTGGGGTTTGAGGAAGTATTTGAACTAACTTTGGCAAGTTTACTCAACAAACACGAACTTCATCAAAATAAGTCGTTTAAGATTAGATTTAACGAAAAATTGGCCAAAAAATTTGTTAGTCAACTGCCCTATAAGCTCACTGATACGCAGCGTAAGGCAATTTGGCAAGCATATTTAGACATGCGAAAAAATTGGCCAATGAATCGTCTAATTGAGGGCGATGTAGGAAGCGGTAAGACAGTAGTTGCAGCCATGGTGGCACTGATGGTCATTAATGCCGGGTATCAGGTTGTATTTATGGCACCGACCGAGTTACTCGCAAATCAGCACGCCGAGACAATTCATAACATGCTTAAACCTATGGGGCTTGCCGATAAA
>JBBTTS010000035.1:2516-4093 GCA_038064135.1 Patescibacteria group bacterium
GAAGCCTGTCTACTGCTCAAAAAAAACGTGTTTACACTTCAATTTCAACCGGAAAAGTGCAGTTTATAATAGGTACTCATGCCTTAATCCAGGAAAAAGTCGATATGCATAAACTTGGCTTAGTGATTATCGACGAGCAGCATAGATTTGGGGTTGAGCAAAGAAAAGAATTACTTAAAAAAGCTGGCCATGCACCACACGTTCTTAGCCTTACAGCTACACCAATTCCGCGCTCACTTGCACTAACACTATTTGGCGAGATGGATATTAGTATCGTAGACACTAAACCGGTGGGTCGAAAGCCAATTGCTACCAAAATTTGCTCGCCAAATTCGCGCCCACAACTTTATAAAAATATATCCCAACAGCTTGGATCGGGCCGACAAATGTTTGTTGTTTGTCCTGCAATTACTGAAAGTGAATTTTTGCCAATAAATTCTGCCGAAGATGTTTATAAAAAACTATCAACAGGGCCTTTTAAAGCTTGGCGAGTTGGCTTACTGCACGGAAAAATGAAATCGTCCGAAAAAGACAAAAAAATGAAAGATTTTATTAATCGACAATTAGATATCTTGGTAACCACCACAGTAATTGAAGTAGGGGTTGATGTGCCTAACGCTTGTATAATGTTGGTAGAAAATGCTGAAAGATTTGGACTAGCTCAACTTCATCAGCTTAGAGGTAGGGTAGGCCGAAGTGAACATCAAGGCTATTGTTATTTGATGATGGGCGACAGCTCGGCGCCAAGCTTGCGCTTACGAGCTTTAGAAAACTCTAACGATGGCTTTAAGCTGGCCGAAATGGATTTAGAAATTCGTGGCCCGGGCGCATTGTATGGCACAATGCAACATGGGGTTTTAGACCTTCGTGTGGCCAAGCTTACCGACGTAAAATTGATTGCCGAAGCCAGGGCCGAAGCCCAAAACTTCATTGATCGCGGCGAAGATTTGCTACAATATGATCATCTTGCAAAGCGTGTTAATGCGTTGCGTGCAGTTACCAATTTAAATTAAACATGTATTCAGGAACAACACTCACCAGGATGTCTGGGCGTCTGATTGGCGCTCATCAAAAAGTCGATCGTGTGGCTCGACGTCATTTGATGCGCGTTTTAAAAGATGAATCGGTTTTCCCGAAAGTAAATAAAATTTTGCAATTTGAAGGAAAGAACGGCCCAGATGCAATTAAGCGGAAAAGCCCCGCCAAAGACGAACCTTGGCATTATACTAACCCTTTTGACGACGAGGACACTAAATTAGAAGAACTAATCTGGATTCATTATGACCATCTTGTTACCGAGCTAAAAGCAGGTAATCAAGAACGAATAGCTTTTGAGGCAGCATGGCTGGCGCATGCCATTGTTGATGGGTTAACACCAGCTCATCATTACCCATACGAAGAAAAACTTATCGAGCTTCGTGGTGGCGAAGGTATCGAAAGCCGCACAACTTATCGCAAAAAATTAATCATGCCTGGTAAAACAGGGTCAGAATTGATTAAAAATAACTGGAAAATGTGGGGGCCACGGGGGCTTATTATGTCTCATATGATGTTCGAATTTGGTGTGGCGGCTATTA
>JBBTTS010000036.1:0-12653 GCA_038064135.1 Patescibacteria group bacterium
GTTGAAATGGCAAGGCCCTTCCATGTGCTGCAGGCCGGAAACGTTTACTTCTAGGGCCAGGAGTTACACTTATTTCTACGATGTTCAAGGTATCGGGTTTAATATTGTGGTTATAGTCAGCATTAGCTTTGGCACTTTGAATAACTTTTATTATTGGGGTAGCGGCTCGCCTTTGGGTGTGTTGCAATATCACTAGTGCATCGGCAACAGTGCGACCACGAACCAAACTAGCAACTACACCTAGTTTTCTTGGGCTCATTCGTACACCTTTAGCGATTGCTTTAGTAGTCATAATTATCCTATTTACCCTTCGCTAACTTACCGCCATGTTTGCGAAATTTACGAGTAGGTGAAAATTCACCCAATTTGTGTCCAACCATATTTTCGGTTATAAAAACTGGCACATGTACTTTACCGTTATGAACAGCAATTGTACGACCCACAAATTCTGGTGGAATTGTACTAGCGCGTGCCCATGTTTTGATAATAGTACGATCTTCGCCGCCTAAAGCAGCCACTTTTTTAGCAAGCTTTGGATCGATAAATGGTCCTTTTTTAAGTGATCTACTCATACGACTATCCCCTATTCCTCTTAGCCGCATGACGGCCCTTAACAATAAATTTGTTGCTTATTTTGCGACGACGGGTCTTAAATCCAAGTGTCTTTTGACCCCAAGGTGTTCGTGGGTCTTTACCAATTCCGTGACGACCACCATCACCACCTCCGTGTGGATGGTCAGCAGCGTTCATGACAACACCACGTACTGTTGGGCGGATTCCTTTACGTCGACTACGACCCGCCTTACCAATTTTAATGTTCTTATGCTGTTCGTTGCCAACCACACCAATGCTGGCAGTGCACTCGATGTTTATCATTCTTACTTCGCCGCTTGGCATCCGAATCTGGGCATAAGCACCCTCGCGGGCCATAAGTTGAGCGCTAGCTCCAGCAGCACGAACCATTTGCGCACCCTTACCAGGCGAAAGTTCAATGGCGTGAATTGTGCTACCAACCGGAATATCTTTTAAAGCTAATCGGTTACCTGATTCTACAGACACGTCACTGCCAGATTTAATTTTATTACCCTGCTTCATACCAGATGTTGCCAATATGTAGTGATATTGATTATTCTGGTCTTTGATACGAGCGATTCGGGCACTGCGATTTGGGTCGTACTCGATTTGCTCAACAACTGCTTCGGTGCCGGCAGGTAGATTAAAGTTGACGTTTCGATAAAATACACGCGTGCCACCACCACGGTGCCTGGTAGTAATTCGACCCTGATTATTGCGACCGCTATTCTTCTTTTTTATTGACGTAAGCGATCGAAGTGGCTTTTTGGTAGTAACAGAATCAAAGTCCTGAGTAGTCATACCCCTAAGACCAGGAGTTGTTGGCTTGTATAATTTGATAGCCATTATTTGCTCTCCTTCTTGGCCGCTTTAGCAGAGCGTTTTGCCAAATTTTCTTGCAATTTAGCAGCTTTTTCGGCTTTTTCTTCTTCGACTGCAAATACTGGAATCTCGTTGTCTGGCATTAAAGTAACGTAGGCATGTTTACTGTCCGATCTAGAGCCTTGCGACACGCGGCCACCCCGCCTAACACTTCGCTTTGGTTTACCTTTAATATTTGCAATGTTTACAGACTTAACTTTCACTTTAAACTGCTTACTAACAGCACTGGCCACAGTTAGCTTATTAGCATCTGCAGGAACTTCAAAAACATAGGTTGCACTACTTTGACTAAGCCCATAGGCTTTTTCTGACATACGAGGTTTTAAAGTCATAGAATTCATTATTTACTAACCTCTTTTACTTGCTTTTCTTTTACGCCAAGCCATTCTGAAATTATCGGTAGCGATTTTTGGCTAATTACTACACTGTCTGCGTTCAAAATATCGTAAACATTTAGATATTTTGCCTGAACTATATTTACCGCCTGTAGATTCCGTGTTGCTCGTTCGACCAATTTGTCTTTTACGCTTACGACAATTAATGTCTGCTTTACTGCCCCAATTTTCTGCAACAAGTCTACTGTGTTCTTAACAAGCCCATCCTTACATTCAAAAGTTTCGATTATAATTACTTTGTCTTTACAAACAGATAATGCCTGGCGGATTGCTTGGCGTTTTGCGTTCGTAGATAGTTTATGTGAATAATTTTCGTTTCCGGTTGGCCCAAATGTAATGCCACCACCACGCCAAATTGGATTTCTAGAGGACCCAAAACGAGCTCGCCCAGTGCCTTTTTGCTTCCATGGTTTACGTCCACCACCGCTTACCTCACCGCGAGTCTTAACTACTGCCAGATTTTCGCGACCATTAGCAAGATATGCAATATAGGCTTGTTTTAAAAGTTCGTGATTTTTTACTTCCAAATCAAAAATAGACTTGTCTAATTTTGCATTTGTAGTGGCTTTTGTGCCATTTTTTGTAAAAGTTGCCACGCTCATTTTTTTACTGCCTCTTTAATTATTACTATACCCTTACGTGGCCCTGGCACTGCACCAACAACGCCAATCACTCCTAATTCTGAATCGACCAAAGCTACTCGTAAATTGCGAACAGTTACTTGTTCGTCACCCATTTGGCCTGACATTTTTTTACCCTTAAAAATGCGCTGAGGGTACATCGACCCAATAGATCCTGGTCGTCGATAGCTTCGACCACCATGAGTTTTACGTCCTCGGTGGAAATTGTGACGCTTAATTGTGCCGGCAAAACCTTTTCCTTTGCTTGTTCCGGTCGCGTGAATTATATCCCCAACATTAAAAATGTCGGCGGTAATTGTCGCGCCGACTTTGATTTCTTCTGTAATTTCGTTAATGAGAAATTCACGAATAATTTTTGGCATAATTTTCGCCGCTTTACTGTGACCCACGAGTGCTTTATTAAGTCTTTTTGATTCTTCGGTACCTAGCTGAACGGCCTGATAGCCGTCTGTTTCGGTCGTTTTTACCTGAGTAATAACACAGGGACTTGCGGAAAGTATTGTCATAGCAAGAACCGTACCGTCTTTGTCGATGGTACTTGTCATGCCTACCTTGCGGGTAATTAGGGCCTTCATACTTTATTGGTTCCTTTAATTATTCCTCGTGTAATATTCACGAGCGTGACGTGAAAAATGCTTGGTCTCAGCTGGTATCTACCTCTGTTATGGGTAGACCTGGACTAATAACCAAGTGCAGGAATTTCTTATATACCGTTACAGATTAACAGACTTAAGCTATATCTGTCAATATGTTGTTTATTCTACTACTTAAGAATTTCTATATAAAGGCCCATGTTTGCCCAGAAGCCAATAAGCATTGCGATAATTATAACGGCAAATTCAATTTTTCTATCTAGCTTAAAATGCTCGTGGCTTGCAAAAAGTAGCCCAATTACTAATCCAAACGGTAATGGTAACTGTTTAGACCCGTCTGCATTAACTAGCCATAACCATTGGCCACCCACTAACGAGTACATTAATAGTTTCAAAAAAAACACACTATCAAGTTCAGTGTGCTTGGTCTGCAAGGAGCGTTTTTGGTGCTTATTTGCCATAAAAAGATTATAACATGCTTATCGCTTATGCTAATTGCTGATGCTTTGTATCTAGACTTAACTCAGCAACAGGAACCAGGTCACACCGTAGTAAGTGAGACAAGTACGAAGGTTTTTGCCCGCTGCAAGCTAAATTTTGAAGCGCCTTAATTGCAGCGGCTTCAGAACCAGATTTTATTGCAACTAAAAGTGGAAAATGACATTCTATACAATCTTCTGGTGCATATAATCTCACCAGTTCCCGCGCCAAAAGTTCTGGTGAAAATTCTGGCCCGGACATGCTATCGCTACATCTTTATTTCGGCGTCACAACCGGCTGGAAGGCTCAGGTTCATCAAGCTGTCGATAGTCTTGGGGGTTGGATCGCTTATATCGATAAGTCGCTTATGAACACGCATCTCAAACTGTTCGCGGCCTTTTTTGTAGACGTGCGGACTTTTAATAACAGTATATAGGGTCTTTTTGGTTGGTAGAGGAATTGGACCCGAAATATTTGCGCCAGTCCGAATGGCAGTGTCGACAATTTGTTTTGCTGCTTGGTCGATCACTTTGTGGTCATATGCCTTAAGACGAATACGAATCCGCTGCTTCGTTGGTGCAGCAGGCACTGGTTTTACTGCAGTTTTTTTGGCTTCGGCCATAATAATCAATCTCCTTTGATTGATGTGATGTAACATCTTTGGGTTGTTATAGAGAACAATTCCAACGACTTTTAGTCACCACGATTAGTTTACGATATATATTATACCACAGTTATTTAGTGATTTTGGGGGAAATTAAATAGAGCGGCTTTTGGCCACCCTATAAAATAGTTTATCGACTATTTGGATACTACTTCGTGATTTTGGTTACTACACCGGCGCCAACAGTACGGCCACCTTCACGGATAGCGAAGCGTAGACCTTGTTCCATTGCAATAGGTGCAAGTAATTTGACCTTAAAGGTTACTGTGTCACCTGGCATAACCATTTCTTTGTCAGCAGGAAGCTCAACTTCTCCCGTAACATCGGTGGTCCGGAAGTAAAATTGTGGCTTGTATCCTTTAAAGAATGGCGTGTGTCGTCCGCCTTCTTCTTTGGTAAGAATATAAACCTCGGCGTCAAATTCGGTGTGCGGAGTAATAGAACCTGGCTTACAAAGTACCTGACCGCGCTCGATATCGTCGCGTTCGATCCCTCGAAGCAAGATGCCAACGTTGTCGCCAGCCTGGCCTTGATCAAGGTTTTTCTTGAACATTTCAACACCTGTAACGACAGATTTTTTAGTGTCGCGAATACCGACGATTTCGATTTCTTCGTTAACTTTTACAATACCTTGTTCGATACGTCCGGTAGCTACAGTGCCACGACCCTTGATCGAGAATACATCTTCGATAGGCATCAAAAATGGCTTATCAAGTTCACGTTTTGGCTCTGGAATGAAATCGTCCATAGCTTTGACTAGCTCCATGATGGCGTCTTCGTTAGCAGCGTCGCCCTCAAGTGCTTTAGTTGCTGAACCTTTAATTATAGGAGCGTCTTCGTCGTAACCATTTTTAGCCAATAGTTCGCGAATATCCATTTCTACAAGTTCGACCAACTCTGGGTCAGCTAGGTCCATCTTGTTCATGAAAACAAGAATCTTAGGAACACCCACTTGGCGAGCCAATAGTACGTGTTCGCGGGTTTGTGGCAACGGGCCATCGTTTGCACCAACAACTAAAATTGCACCGTCTATTTGTGCAGCTCCGGTGATCATGTTTTTAACATAGTCAGCGTGACCTGGCATATCAACGTGCGCGTAGTGACGCTTTTCGCTCTCGTATTCTTGGTGAGAAGTGGCGATGGTAATACCGCGCGCTTTTTCTTCGGGCGCGTTGTCGATCTGATCGTAGTTGATCGGCTTGTTAACATCACTGGGTAGTTTTTTTGCTAGCACGTGTGTGATTGCGGCTGTTAGGGTGGTCTTACCGTGGTCAACGTGACCCATTGTACCGACGTTTACGTGTGGCTTGCTTCGGTCAAAATCTGCCATAGATTTTATCTCCTATTTACATTGTTATCGCTCTAGAGCTTGTTATTTAGTGTTTTCGCGATCCATATTTTGCAGTGACATTACGCAAAAAGCCCTCACGCGAGATACCCTGTTATTATAGCAAAATATTATCTTTCTTGTAAAGCGTTATCGTCAAAATATTCTAGACAAACTAACCTAGTAGTACCGAGTAAATTTAACAGACTCCAGCGGTGGCGAGGTAATTCAACACCACCCGGCAGCATACAGTTTTCTGGACAAGCTGCAATTGTGCCTGTGGGGTCAATGACACCTGTCTTGGCAAATAGTAATTCAAGACGTGGGCATTGCATTGCTATTGGTTGATAATTTTGTATTTGATCCGAGTTTGTCATTTTTAACCAACATCACGACGATCTAGGTCACGACCGCACACAATTTCACCCATAAATCGTACCGGACCAGTTTCGCATTCGTTTCGAGTATCTTCTAGAAGTGCCACCCCAGCTTGCTGGGGATCGCCATTAATTTGAAGTTCGTCAAAAACCTGTTGGCAACGCTCGCGCTGTTCTTCGGGACAATCATTCCAACAACTTAGCCTTGGATCTCTTTCATACATCGGTTTGTGATTTCGAGGCATAAATTTTTCCTACTTGGCGTTTTTAGCAATTATGGCTTCGGCAACATTGTTTGGAACATCGGCATAGTGGGCTAATTCCATACTAGAGCTTGCACGACCTTGAGTCATGCTACGCAGGTTAGTGGTGTAGCCAAACATTTCACCCAGTGGTACGAAACCGGTAATTTCCTTAACACCTGAAGATAAATCTTCCATACTTTCTATTCGACCACGTTTGCTGTTAAGGTCACCGATGACGTCACCCATGAAATCTTCTGGGGTAACAACCACCACCTTCATGATCGGTTCTAGCAAAACTGGGCTAGCTTTTTTAACACCTTCTTGAAGTGCCATAGAACCGGCAATTTTAAAGGCCATTTCGCTGCTGTCGACATCGTGGTAACTACCAAAGTAAAGCTCAGCCTTGATGTCAACAACTGGGTAGCCCGCCAAAACACCGTTGCTCATTGCTTCGACTATGCCTTGTTCGACGGGTTTTATGTATTCCTGAGGAACAACACCACCTTTAATAGAATTAATAAACTCAAATCCTTTGCCAGCTTCGTTTTGACTAATCCTTAACCAAACATCACCATACTGACCACGTCCTCCGGACTGGCGAATAAATTTGCCTTGTACTTCGACACCATCTTTTCTGATGGTTTCTCGGTATGCAACCTGAGGTTGACCAATATTGGCTTCAACACTAAATTCGCGCTTCATTCTGTCGACAATGATCTCTAGGTGAAGCTCGCCCATACCACTAATTATGGTTTGGCCAGTTTCCTCGTCAGAGCGAAGCCGGAAAGTTGGATCTTCTTCGGCTAAACGTTGTAGAGCGGTGCTCATTTTTTCTTGATCGGCCTTGGTTTTTGGTTCGATGGCTATAGATACTGGTGGCTCGGGGAAGGTGATACTTTCTAAAATAATAGGATTATTTGGGTCGCACAATGTATTGCCGGTAGTGGTGCCCTTAAGGCCAACAATAGCTGCGATATCGCCAGCGCCAACTTCGGTAACATCGGCTCGTTTGTCGGCCTGCAGCCTCACGATTCGACCGATACGTTCTTTTTCTCCTGTACTGCTATTAAGTACATATGAACCAGCGGTAATTTTTCCGGAATAAACTCGGAAGTATGCTATCTTGCCCACAAAGGGGTCGGTAGTAATTTTGAATGCCAGTGATGCAAAAGGTTCGCTCTCATCCGGCTTACGCTCAATTTCGTCACCTGTTTTGGCGTGCTTGCCCCAAGTGCTGCCTCGGTCAAGTGGGCTTGGTAAGTAATCATTAACCAGGTCAAGAACTTTTTCGACAATAACGCCACGACCATCACCGCCGGTAACAACATAAAATTTACCCGAAAGCGTCGCTGTACGAATAGCTTGTTTTATTTCGTCGATCGATAGACCTTCTTCGCCAACCTCAAAGTATTTTTCCAGCATGGCTTCGTCTTCGGCAACAGCATTTTCAATTAGCAGACTTCGGTATTTTTTAACTTGGTCCATCATGTCGGCGGGGATTGCGCCTTCAACTAACGCTTTATCTGAAAATTCTTTGTATGTGTAGGCTTTCATTTCAATAAGGTCTACTACACCATTTATAGCTTGTTCGAAGCCTATTGGTAAGTGCACAGGAAAAGCTCGTTTGCTTAGACGATTGTGAATACTTTCGAGTGATTTGAAAAAGTCACCACCGGTTTGGTTGATTTTATTAATAAAGCAAATGCGCGGCACACCGTATTTGTCAGCTTGACGCCACACCGTTTCACTTTGGCTTTCTACACCCATCTTGCCATCAAAAACCACACAAGCACCGTCAAGCACACGAAGTGAACGCTCTACCTCAACGGTAAAGTCAATGTGGCCAGGTGTGTCGATAATGTTAATTTGATTACCCTTCCAAAAACAAGTTACCGAGGCAGCAACGATAGTAATACCACGCTCGCGCTCTTGGGCCATCCAGTCGGTAGTTGTCTCGCCTTCGTGCACGGCGCCAATTTTATGGTTAAGCCCCGTACGATACAAAATACCTTCGGTAGTTGTTGTTTTACCGGCATCAATATGAGCAATAATACCCAGGTTTCTAATGTTTTTTAGTTCATATTTTTTATCAGCCATTTACTTGTTCCTCTTAGTCTTTATTGTCGTATTTGCCAGCAATAATTTCATCCACAGGTATCAGATATCCTTCGTGGATAGCAAGATTATCATCCCTTGTAACCTCGGGGTTCTTGTATGAAGATTCAGTACAAGGAAGTTGCGAGGCACAGAACGAGACGTATTGGTTGATACGTCGAGTGGGTACTGGAGCAACTGACACAGTAGTGCGCTTCATACGATGACCTTTAGAACCTTGCAAAGTGAGCGAATGCTCTGTTAGCATCAGCCATCTTATGTGTATCTTCACGCTTTTTAACAGCCGAACCGGTGTTATTGTAAGCATCAACCAACTCTTGGGCGATGCGGTCTTCCATACTCATACCTTTACGCGACCTCGCTGCTTGAGTAAACCACATGAGCGTGAGATGCGATTGGCGTTGACCCTTAACTTCGAATGGAATTTGATAGTTAGCACCACCAACTCGCCGTGAGCGAGTTTCGACGTGCGGTTGAATGTTTTTAATTGCTTGTTCAAATACATCTAGCGGGTTTTTAACCTTTAACTGGTCGGCCGCTTTTTGCATGCCGTTATAAACAAGTCGTTCGGCAAGTTGCTTTTTGCCATTTAACATAACCCGATTGATAGTTCGTTGCACCATGACATTGTTATAAAGTCTATCAGCAGGAATTTCGCGGACTAATGAGGCTGTCTTTTTACGAGGCATGACTATTTACCATCCTTTTTGGTGCCGTAACTACTGCGGCCACGCTTTCGGTTGGCAACACCCTGAAGGTCCAGGCTACCCCGGACAATGTGATATCGAACACCGGGCAGATCAGGAACTCTACCACCTCGAACCAACACTACTGCGTGTTCTTGCAGATTGTGGCCTTCGCCACCTATGTAAGCCCAAACTTCGTATCCGTTTGTAAGGCGCACACGAGCCACCTTGCGAAGTGCTGAGTTTGGCTTTTTTGGAGTTTTGGTTGTAACTTTAACGCATACTCCACGCTTAAAAGGCGCTGGTTTTTCGTAGTGTTTGGTTTTTAGATTATTTACCACGCGCTGCATGGCTGGTGACTTACTTTTGCTAGTCACCTTGGTTCGCGGCTTGCGAACTAATTGGTTAATTGTTGGCATTTATTCTCCTTGATGCTTGTAACCTGCTGCGGCGCGCGCTATGCCTTGGCACGTGGCTCGGGCTACTTAATTTGTTCGTGTGTAACTTTAACACTATTCTTCTTCGGTTGCAACCTGGTCGTCAGAATCATCATCTTTAGAAGCTGGCGGAATTACGCCTGTTCCAACGGGAATACGACGACCTAAAATTACGTTTTCTTTTAAGCCAAACAAGTTGTCTACTTTGCCACTGGTTGCTGCGGCTATCAACACACGGGTTGTATCCTGGAAACTAGCTGCACTTAAGAACGAATCTGTCGACAGACTAGCTTTTGTAATGCCAAGTAATAGCTGAGTGAATTTAGCGGGCTGTTTGCTGGCTTTAGAAAGTTCTTCGTTAGCTTCGACAACAGCAAGTTTACTAACAATGTCACCAGTTACAAATTTGCTATCACCGGCTTCTTCGATTTGCACACGGCTAAACATTTGTCTAACAATTACTTCAAGGTGTTTGTCGGCGATATTTTGGCCTTGGCTGGCGAATATCCTCAAAATTTCATTCATGATATAGCGCTGCGTGGCTTCTACTCCCTGCAACCGCATCAGTTCATGAAGATTAATTGAACCGTTGGTTAGTCGTTGACCGGCTACAACTAGGTCGCCGTCTTTGACAACCAGCTGCTTAAAACCAGGTATTTCGTATCGCACCAGGCTTTTGGTGGTCGGCACAATGTTAACCACGTTTTTCTTGACTTCGGCTTTTCCGGCCATTGGCGCGACCAATGGATCGGCGCCATCGTCCTTGCTGGCCAAAACATCACCTATATTTACTTCATTACCATTGACGACAGAAGCAACCCGACCCTGCAGGGGTAAACTAATAATCTCTTTGTCGTCAGCAGCAACCTGGACAATATATTTTTCACCTTCTTCCCAGGCAGTTACGGTTCCAGCGATGTCTGCTAGAAATGCTTGACCCTTTGGTGTTCTTACTTCAAACAGTTCCTCGACACGAGGCAAACCAGTTGTAATGTCTTCGCCAGCTGCACCACCAGAGTGGAAAGTTCTAAGTGTTAACTGAGTCCCAGGTTCACCGATACTTTGCGCAGCAACAACTCCAACCGGATAGTTCTCTTGAACCACATTGCCCGTGGCTGGGTCAATTCCGTATGATTTAGGATGTATGCCTTTTACGCTAGAACAACTAAGAACACACATGATCTTGACGCCGTCCAGGTTTTCGTCGGCTTCTATACTAGTTGCGGTTGCAGCAGTTATTAACTGGCCTTTTTTAGCTAGTGTGCCGATTTTTTCGGCCGCGAAACGGCCCTCTAAGCGCGAAGCATAACTTACGCCAATTTCTTGGGCGTCACTTCTGTAAAGTGCAAAACCTGGGTCCACACTGCCGTCGTCAATTGTAAATACGTCTTGGCTGACATCAACTAATCGTCTAGTTAAGTAACCCGAGTCAGCAGTTTTTAGGGCGGTGTCGATCATACCCTTTCGAGCGCCACGAGTGGCCGTGAAATATTCTAGTGGTGTTAAACCATATTTGTAATTACTTCGGATTGGTAACTCGATTGCACGACCTGTTGCGTCGGTGGTAACACCCAACATCCCAACAGCGGTTTTTACTTGGCCAATGTTTCCACGTGCACCTGAAACCACAGCAATCGACATCGAACTGTCTTCGGTTGCGAATTGCTCGGCTAATTTTTCTTGAACTTTATTGTCAGTGTCTTTCCATGTTTCAACTGTCAATCGATAGCGCTCATCTTCGGTAATGAAACCTTCATCATACTGTTCACTTATTTTGGCCGCTCGCTCTTCACCACTGTCTAGAATGCCTTTTAAGCCAACTATGTCACTAAAATCGGTCATTCCCATACTCAGACCAGATTTTGTTGCGTATACAAATCCTAAATCTTTAAGGTCATCAGCAATTTCGGCAGTTTTGTCTTGACCATATTTTTGGTAAGCCAATGCCATGGCACTTGCCAATTTTTTCTTGCTCATGGCTTCGTCTTGGAATGGAAAATCATCTGGGAAGATTTCGTTAAATAGCACCCGGCCAAGAGTGGTTTCACGAATTTCACCACGAAACGTAAGACGCACTCGCGATTGCAATGTCAGGATTCCTTCGTCGTAAGCCATTAATGCATCATTGATGCCAAGAAACGTCCTGACCTTGCCAGGTTTTTCACTACCGCGTTCAAATGTTAGGTAGTAACAACCTAGCACTATGTCTTGTTCGATATGTAAAATTGGCGAGCCATCGGCTGGCTTAAGTAGATTTTTATTACTTGCCATGATATCACGAGCTTCGGCTTGAGCAGCATCGCTTAGCGGCAAATGAACGGCCATTTGGTCACCGTCAAAGTCGGCATTAAAGCCTTTACAAACCAAAGGGTGAAGCTGAATGGCTTTGCCTTCGATAAGCACGGGCTGAAAAGCTTGGATACTTAAACGGTGTAAACTTGGCGCTCGGTTGAGAAGAACATATTTACCTTTAATAACTTCGTCCAGGGCATCCCAAACTGCAGTCTCGCCGACTTCTATCATTCTGGTAGCACTACGAATGTTATGAGCATGTTCGTCAAGAATTAATTTACCAATTACAAAAGGTTTAAACAGTTCTAGAGCCATCATTTTTGGTAGTCCACATTGGCTAATCTTTAGTTCTGGGCCAGCAACAATAACTGATCGTCCAGAGTAATCTACACGCTTACCTAATAGATTTTGGCGGAATCGACCTTGCTTTCCTTTAAGCATGTCACTTAAGCTTTTTAGGCGACGTCGTTGTCCGGTGGCGGCAACTGCACGTCCACTACGGGCATTATTATTGTCTATCAAAGCGTCGACAGCTTCCTGAAGCATTCTTTGCTCGTTGCGACGTATTACCTCAGGTGCATTTAACTCAATAAGCTTTTTGAGTCGATTGTTTCGATTGATTACCCGTCTGTACAGATCATTTAAGTCACTAGTGGCAAATCGACCGCCAGTAAGTTGCACCATTGGACGAAGGTCAGGTGGAATAACAGGCAACACCGACACGCACATACTGCTTGGTTTTATTCCAGCACGTTCCATACTTTCCAGCAATCTAAGACGTTTCATGATTTTTTTCTTGCGCTGACCTTTGGCTTCTTCAGCTTCAAAAGTTAAAGCAGCATCATTTAATTTTAATTTTTCGAGTGATTCCTGAAGTTGTGGATACTTGTCGCTATCTATTGTAAAAATTGAAGAATAGACATTGGGTTGAATTTGTTTATAACCC
>JBBTTS010000037.1:0-9212 GCA_038064135.1 Patescibacteria group bacterium
AGCATCATCCCTGGAATTGATTGGGATCACGCCGACATTTACCCTACCCGTGAAGAATATTACCAGGCGTTTCGTGATTTTTTGGCCCAAAGCAACCAAAAAGTTATCTGGCAAAGCGATATTGATAGGCTCAACGTTACCGCTGATGATTCGTACCACATTCTTGATGAGTCTTCGCCCGAAACCAGCAAATTCAGACTTGCAGGGATAGTTAATCGCCAAAACGCTTACCAGGTTGTCGCGGCAGTTCAACAACTTACTCAAAAGCCTTTTGATGAGCTAAAAGATATAATCAACAAATTCCCTGGTGTCTCCCGTCGCTTCGAGCGGATTGCCGAAAATGTCTACAGTGACTACGCTCACACGCCCGCCAAAATCCGCGGCGCCCTGCAGCTAGCAGTAGAAGTACTTCAAAGCCATGAAACTAGAATTATGGACTCGGATGAAGCGCAAGGAAGCGGCGAGGAACAGAGTAAGCCGTATATGCAATACGATGAACGAGTACCGGATCCGGTGACGCCGCGGTTCGCCGAGAGCGCCGGCAGTGTTATCGACTCTGTCGATATGCAGGACGGTGCGACCCAAAGGCCTGGTGTAGTTGTGGTGTACGAGGGGTTGCATAATACCCGTCAGCACTTCATTAAAGATGATTTGGCGCACTTGTTCGACGACGTCAAAAAACTCTACGTTGTACCCAGCTATTTGGCGCGCGAGGACGAATCGCTCGAAATGCTGACACCCGAAAAACTGATTGCCATAACTGCTAAGCCCGACAAAGCCGAAGCTAAAGTTTTGGACGAAGATTTGCGCCAAACCATCGAGCGGCACCAAAAATCTGGAGACCTGGTGCTGTGCCTCACCGCTGGTGGCGGCAACAGCCTCGACGAATGGCTCCGCAGAAACTTTAGCTAGCTTCGGGGTCGGGTATCCCAAATCTCTCACGAAGACTTGCAAGGCGTGTATCGAATGCTTCTACTAGATCAAAATTAAACGCCCCCGCCTGTGAAAGTGCGCTAATCGCCAATAGGCCAGCTGCCCTAAGTACTGCATCTTGTCGCTGTTCTTCAGCGACTCCTTTTTCCTGCTCGTGATCTAGGTCGTGTAGGTTTTGCGCTAAGTAACCTGTAGCTCGTAATACTCGATTAAAAGGTATCATTTTTTTTGAGGTATTGACATGTCTAGCAGTAATATAGGAGTCTGCAAGCAATGGCCCATTCGCGATATTAGCAAGTCTTTTTACATCTACTCGACCCCATCTAAGTAATCTTAAAGAGTATTGTACAGAATCTGGGGCAATGGCCGTTCTTACTAACACTTCATCAGTAAAATCTTTGGTAGCAAGATCTTTTACTAAATGCGCCAATACATGTCGAGCGTTTGCCACAAAGCCGTTGGGCTCTTGCTCCCACCCCTTTTGGTCTACATCATAAACCCGCAGCTTTTCGGCACATGCTTCTAAATTTATAACTGTTAATCTCATAAAGCGATATTATTACGCGACCCTGTTAATAGCAAGCGTAAATAAGCTGCAACCTCACTAATTACAAAATATTTCCCCATTTATTAGCTTATTAACCTGCCTGATACGTCTATTAGTACAGCGCCTTGGCGGATGATTTCGACAGCGTCATCGACAATCCGGATAACCGTTGATGGTTTGCGGTCAGACAAATCGCCACCGTCAATATAAGTATCAATTTTAGAACCAAAGATTTTTTGGGCATCAGCTATAGTCCCAGCCGGTTTATCTCCTGGCAAGTTTGCGCTGGTTGTTAGGAGTGGGCCAGTTTGTTCAAGCAATTTGATTAGCGCCTTGTTTTTAGGGATTCTGACGGCAATAGCCATTTTGCCCAAGTGTAAATATGGCAAGTCAAATCCAACCGGAATCACAATGCTTATGGGCCCCGGCCAATAATCAGCTACGGCTTTGAGGTAACGGGCTTTTAGGCCCAGTTCAACCAATTGCTCAATTGATGCAGCCAATACCGACCCGGGCTTATCAGTACGACCTTTCAATCTGTACAGCTTACCAACTGCTACCTCGTCACTTGCAATAGCTACAACTCCGTACTGAGTATCGGTTGGCAATATTGCTATTCTACTGTTAGCCAATACATCAGTTGCATGTTTAATTTCTTTTTCAGTCATATTAAATACTATATACGAAATACGATATACTAGCTGTACATGGGTGGCATGGCTACAACAAATATTCGCGTAGGGATGGAAGAGCTTTTAGACCTTATGAAGGGCTGGCTTGACGAGCACCTAATAAATATACTGGTTATTTTACTGGCAGCATGGTTGGTGCGGCATTTTGGAACACGTCTACTGAGCCAAATCTTAAAACGCACGGTTCGCAGCGACATATACCCAACCAAACTAGATCGCGAAAAGCGTATAAAAACTTTAAAAAGTCTAATAAGTGCTGCCATGCGGGTTGGGGTGTATTTAGTTGCTTTCGTTTTAGTTATTGGTGAACTTAACCCTAGCTACATGACAGCTCTTTTTGCTAGCGCCGGCCTTGTTACCGTTGCGCTAGGTTTTGGGGCCCAAAGCCTAATTAAAGATTTTATGAGCGGTGTGTTTATTATCACCGAAAATCAGTACCGCGTGGGTGACATTATAGATATCGCAGGAGTCAGCGGTACGGTAGAAGACATTACTATTCGGACAACTGTACTTCGTGATTTAAACGGATATGTACATCACGTACCAAACGGAATTATCGAGGTCACAACAAACCGGACCATCAGTTTTAGTCAAATAAACGAGGAATTTACGGTCGCCAAAGACACCGACCTAGACAGGCTGGAACACATCGTTAATCATGTTGGCGAAGAACTTTCTTCGTTGCCAGAATTAAAAGATAAAATCTTGGATAAACCACACTTTGACACCATTAAAGGTTATGCAGCGAATGGAATAATAATCAAAGTTTTGGGACGTACAACAACTAGCGGTAAGTGGCGTGTTCGTAGCGAGCTATACAAGCGCTTGGCAAAAGCTTTTACCAAAAATAAAATCGAAGCCAGTGGCCTACCCGTTAGCGCGGCGGCTCACTCAACCAATAAAAAACGATAACTACTGCAAGCCGAGGTTTTGGTCACCAAGTTCGTCTTTGAGATCTTCGGAGTCGTTAGTAGAATTTAGTTCTTTATCAACTTCTGTGGTTGTGGTGTCTACGTCAGATGCTTTGGCTTTTTCGGTGGTAGTGTTGGTTTGTTGCTGCGATGTATTCTTAGCAGAATCATTGGTTTTGGAAGTTTTGTTGTCACCATTTAGTAAAAAGGCATAAACAGCAACACCGGCCAATGCTAAAACTACGATAAGCACTACAACTATTAACATGACTGGCTTGCCTTTTTTCGGAGACGGCTGCATAGCTGGTTGAGCTACGTTACTTGGATCAGCAGCAGTAGAAGTATCACCAGCACTATCGACACCTGCCGCCGCATCACTTACTGCAGGTTCACTAGTTATTGCAGCGCTATCACTTACCGTACCTCCGGCAGCGTCTTCGGGCCTTGGAGCAGCAACATCCATCACGGTATTTGGCATACTGGTTACACCAGGAGCCGGTGAAGCAGGTACCGCACCTTCGCCTTGTGGTTGAGTGTTATTACTGTCCATTTGTTCCCCCCGTTCCTTCGTTTGATTGATCTTCGGAGCCTTCGCTAGCTTCTTGGTCTTCAAGCTGTTTCTTTAGGTCTTTTAGCGTCGGCTTAATTGTATTGTTAACATAATCTTTGATTTCTTTAGCTTTTGTAACAAGCGCTTCCCGTTTAGTGCGCGCTTCGTCAAGGGCTGCCTTAAAGGCAGTTGGGTCGGCAGCACAATCCATAGCTGCTAAATCTGATACGGCCTGATTATATGCAGCTAAATCGGTTTTAAAAGATTCAATTTTAATCTTTAGTTCCGCTATTTGACCATCTAGTGTTGCGGTATCTAGGCCCTTGGCTTTGATTTTTTCACTAAGTTTAGTTAGTCGATCCACCAAATTGGTATAAACTTTGTCACGACTTGTTTTGATACCTTTAATGCGCCCGCTAAGCGAACTCAACTTGCCCTGAGAATTTTTACACTTATTTTTAATTCGTGATTCTTCGGCAGACGACAATTTTTCCTTTAATGCGTCCTTGCGCTTCTTCATACGTTCGGCAATATCTTTGGGGTCGACTGTTCCTGTGTCACCAGTTTCAGTAGTGCTAGAATCACCGCTACCACCTGTACCTTCCTCGGCATGCGCAATCATACTAACTTGAGTGATTGGTACAAATGCAAAAATTAGGGTTAGTAAATAATTTTTTAGGCGAGATTTCATATATTATTGCTCCTTCTTAAGGATATTCTACCATAAGCGGTAAAAATTTAAACAAAGTTCTGATGCTTTTTAGAATGCCGGGCACCTGACATAATTACAATATGATATTTGGATACTTATACAGATTTATAAAACGTCTTTTAGTATTAGTACCTGGTGTTTGGGCAGCAACTTTTGGCGCGCGCCAAGTTTTTCCAGTTTTCGACGAGCGTATTCCAACTTGGGTAGCAATTATTGTCACTTACGTGGTCGTTGCGTACATCATAATCCCAACTTTATTTAGATTCATTCGCTATCTGTTTCCGCCAAAGCACGTACCTCTATATTGTGTGACACCCGATGGTTTCGCTTGCGACCCAGTAAATGTTGGGATTGTCGGCACAAAAGCTCAGCTGAAAAGATCCATGAAAAAGGCTGGCTGGTATCAAGCCGATTCAAAAACCATTAAATCTGGTCTGAGGATTGCGGCAAGCGTAATGTTTAAAAAGCCCTACCTTAATGCACCGTTTAGCACGCTTTTTTTGTTTGGACGAGGGCAGGATATTGGTTTTCAAAAACCAGTTGGAAATTCGCCCAGCAAGCGCCATCATGTGCGTTTTTGGGCGGCCAGCCACACTACCGACCCACATCACCTCGAGCACATTTCTTTTTGGGATAGATTTTTTCAGTCGAACCTAGAAACTGGCCGCGTATTGTGGGTAGGTGCCGCGTCTAAAGATGTTGGCATGGGCGTCATTCGTCATAATGCTCAGATTACTCACAACATTCATCATGATACCAATGCCGAACGTGATAAAATCGCCGATGAATTGAAAAAATCCGGTCAAGTGCAAAAAATTAAAACTGTCACAATTGGCAGTCCTTATAAAGTATCTAACCGCGTAATTCGTCGCTACATGCTATCCGATGGCAAAATGAAACTCATCGAATTATCATGATTTTTGTTTTGCGATCCAAGTCATAACCACGGCAGCAGCGACCCACTGCGGAAAAATCCAGTAGAATGCATCACTTGCCGAGTTTGTGCCCCGCACTGCCGCCTGATAAACAGTGACTAAGAACAAGCAAAAAGGGATGTACAAAACCCAACCCTGCCAGCTACTTGGCAAATAACTTCCCCGCACCTTTTTAAACCAAATGCCTGACTTTTTCTTCATAGATACATGATACTATGTTTTAAATGTTTTATATTATCGCGTCGTGCTTACTTTACACTGCCGCTATAATGCTTGGGGCGTATGCAAGCCGTAATGCAAATACAAACCTGGTTTCGGCAATAGTCAATATTTTAGCCTCTGTTGTCCCTGTAGCTGTAATTATCGGTAGCTTTTCAGCGAAATGGAAAGCTAGTAGCACTAGCGGACTAATTGCTGCTGCACTCGGTGGTATTTTAATTGCACTATTTACTATGGCCTTAAATAAAGCCTATTCGCAAGAAAATATTGCTATAATATCACCAATAGTATTCGGTGGAGCAATTGCGTTAAGCACAGTCCTTAGCTACATAATTTTCAAAGAAAAAATCGTTCCACTTCAGGCAATAGGACTATTTTTCGTTTTGGTTGGGCTAATTTTGGTTATAGCTGCTAGACTACGAACTTCTTAAATATTCATAGGTTTTTAATCACTTCGGGGAGTTCTGTACAAGATTCTTCGCCATCTACCGCACCAGACATGTGTCCTGCGTTATTTTTGATGATGAGCTCGGCGTTTAGCTCTTCCTTTAGCCGGTTTCCGTACTGCTCAGAAACAAAAGGATCGTTATCGGATTGAATAATAACAAAACCATCCTTAGTTTTTGTCTTGATCTTGCCAAAGTCTAGCCGCGATTCAAAAAAGTTTTCCAGTTCTTTGAAACCCAACTGATCAGTAAATCCGGCAACAAGTATGACTTTACCAACCCGTTGATCGTCACTTAACGATTCTAGATAGCGCATTATGGTCACTGTACCGATGCTGTGGCCAATCAGTAGCAACTCGTTGTCTGGTTTGCCAGCTACGCTCTGTAAATGTGGCAGCCAAGTTTTAAGAACAGGAGGATCTGGATCTGGCATGTTTGGAACGACAACATAGTAGCCCTTAGACTCCAGTTGCTGCTTGACCCACGGATACCAAGCATAGTCACTATTTCCACCCCAGCAGTGAACAATAATAGCTCTCTTCATATCAACAGTTTAACAGATTTACATATGCCTTGTTCGCAGCACGCCTGACACTACCAAATATACAACTATAATAACCTATAGGTTATTATAGTTGTATATAATGGACGAGGTGGTCTAGTAATAATACCAGCTGTCGATACCGGCAGTGTTGGTCACATCCCTAACCTTCACCGCCGCTCCACCATCCAAATTCATGACATAATCGGCAGTTTCGTTGGGGGTACTAATTCGATAAATTACAATTCGATTTGTTAACCAGCGTACTGGGTTTTTAAGCCCACTAATTTTTTGAAGTTCGGAGTCTTTTTTGTTAGCCGTATCGTAATTAAGTAGTACTCCTTTGCCATCGCGTTCTTCGACCCAGAGGCTGTTTTTACCATCTTCACTATCGACATAAAGTCTATTGATTGTTGTCGCCGGTGCTCCCGATAAACTAAAAGGCTTGGATTGCCCTAGCTTGAACTCGTACCACTTTTCTTGAACGGACAGTGTTAGAGTTTCGTAATTTGTACGGAAAGCGTTCCAGACTTCTTTGTCTAATATTGTTTGGCGATTAGTGCCATCGGATTCGATCTGGTAAAAGAAAGTACTGGTGCCGCTTTGATATGCGCTGGACGGTGCATAATATAATTTTCCGGCGGCAACTAAAACATCGTTAAAGTAATTACTGGCAGCGAGTTCTTTAGTTTGGTCGTTTTTGTAGTCGTAACTCATTAGTTTATGACGTCGTGGATTGGCTGCGCTGGCGCCAGAGGTAATTTCGACATAAATCAAGCGGCCTTTGACCCATTCTACAATTTGGACTCGTTCTGATTCAGTCAGCTTTGTAGGCACTCCGTCTTCAAGATCGATAATAAACAGTCCGCTCAACAAATAACCGTCTTTGTTATATTTGCCATCACGGGTCGAAACCAAGGCTAAAGAATTCTCGGTAGGATGCGGAACCAACACCATGTCGTCACGTTCTTTGCCACTGCCGGCTAGCAATAGTTGTTCGTTTTTGCCGTCAATATCTACCTTGTAAATATCAAATTTTCCGGATCGTTTACTTATGAAAACATGTTTGCGAGCAGTCACCATTTTTACAGCTTGAGCGTCTTTGGTGTCGGCATTTATTTTGAGCGTTTCGTCGCGGAAACCTTCTAGTTTTAACAAGACTTCCAGTTCATCTTGATCGTTATTTTTGTCAATGGTAAGTAAAATTTTTCCCTTTTCGTCCGAAATCGCGCTGGATTCGCCACTACTAGCCTCGACACCTTTTATGGCCTTGTCCGATAAAAAATCGACTACATTAAATGTATATTGAGTCCCAGTAGGTTTCATATTTAGGCTACCCTGAGGGTTACTGCCCCAACCCAAAGTTATGTCTTTACTAAATTCAGCAAACGCTCTTTTCGATACTACAACTTTGGCTTTGCCTAGGCGCAATCCTTTTAATCTAACCTTACCCTCTTTGTCGGTTTTTCCGCTAATAGTACCGACGCTTACACTTACGTTTTTAAGAGGTTGAGTAGTGCTTTCGTCCAGAACTGTCATTGTTAATGCCGCCCGAATTCCAACTGAATTAAGCACAAAATACCGCGAAACTGGCACTATAAATGTAGCAATAACGATTACGATCAAACCGGCCAAGGTACCGTAGCGAGCTTTTTTATTGTTCCACCAGCCGCTAAAAGCATTTTTAATTTTTTGCTTTAAAGATTTTTTTTCGGTAAACGCCGCGGCCAACTCGGCGTCTTCGGCAACCAGTAGCTTGTCGCTTTCCTGTGCCACAATATCGTCTACAGCCTTATCTGTTAGCGAGTCATCTTGTTCTTCTGCACCATCATCTGTGGATGCATCACTTTCAGCATCGTCTGAATCTACTTCGCCTTCTGGCTGTTGGTCGTTTTCTTGTTCTTGTGACTCTTCGTGTTCTGGTTCTTCTGAATCACTTTTATCTAGCTCTTGATTGTCGTTTTCTAATTCATTTACATATTCTTCTTCATCTTCTTCAGAATCGTAAATATCAATTTCGGAATCAGTAGAATCATCTTGATGCGTAGTTTCTTCAACATCGAGTGATTTAGAATCGTCGTCTTTAATTTTCGACTTTTCGGCTGCTTCAGCGGCAGCTTCCTCTACAGTTTTTTCTCCACCGGACTCATTAATTTTTAAAACTTTTTCGTCAGCGGCATCGTCTTCATGTTGGATTACTGAAATTTTTTTAGAATTAACAGGTGGTGCCGAAGTTGCTTCGGGTGATATTTCATCAACTTTTTTGTTGGGTTTAGGCTTTTTTGCTGGTTTTTCAGCAGTTTCTTCAAGCATTTCATCAACACGCTTTTCAAGCGTCTCGTAATCATCGCCCCCTAAATCCGGTTTCCTTTCATCTTGCATATGCTTATATGCCACTAGTGTAGCAACTTTGGTAGCACGACTCCAGTCTATTTAGCAGCAGGTTGCAGCGAACGGGTTATCCACAATACAAATATCATCGCCAAACACGCCAGTATCACAGGTGCTCCAACAAAACTGTTAGAAGCCTTTGTTAGATTAGGCTGAGGGATCGAAGTTTGGGCCGAACAGCTTGGTTCGCAGGCCGTTGTAACTTGTAAATTGCCCGAAGCCACCGGTAATTGCGCTCCGGGGTTTCCACTAACTGGTACCTGAACACCACTGTTTTGAGGCACTAAATTTGGTGATCCGATAGCTTGCGGATTATTGCTGCCAGGCATAGGATT
>JBBTTS010000038.1:0-21325 GCA_038064135.1 Patescibacteria group bacterium
CTTGTAATTAAACCAGAAGACGGTAAGCAAAGTTCTAATATTCATATTGGGACAAAGCCTGAACTACTAAAAGCAATTAACAGCGGTGAAATTGACACAACAATGACTTGGGTAATTGAAGAGGAGCTTGATACCACGGGCTCGCTGCCGGGCTTGAGGGGAGAGAATGACGAACAGCAACGATTGCTCGACGCAGCAAATAGCAATAATGTACCGAAAGAGCTCCGTATTTATACTTTTGGTCGCCAAAATGGTGTGCTTGCCGAAGAAGGTGTTGTGCGTGCCGCAGGGAAAGACGAACGCAAATTGGGTAACGACAAGTGGATATTTGTTGACCAAGAGTCTCTGCCGGACGAAGTGCTTCTAAAAACCGAAAAAATCGAAGCAATATTTCGAGAAGAGTCGGGTCAACCAGAAATACATATTGCGGTTGACTGGGTATTTGCAAATGTGGCTGGTAAAGGGAAAATTTGGGTGCCAATGGAAGTTAACGGGCGCGAGCCTGAGTTTGTTCGCATTGCAAGCAATCCAGAGTTAGCCAAAAGATTGATTGACAAGCTGGCGGCGCAGCTTTACCGAATGAGTCATGGCAGGGTAGACCAGGATTAATTATTATGGTTAAAACAACAGATAATTTACCAATTGTTGCGGTAACAGGTACCAAAGGTAAGACCACTGTCGTTAAGGTGTTGGCTCAAGTTCTACGAGGCTTGGGTAAAAATGTAATGCATGTCGATACTACGGGACATTTTGTTAATGGCGTTCGCAGGAGTACACTCGACGATTCAAAGCGCATTTGGAGTCTTGTGCCTAGCGTTGGCCCCGGCCGATACTTGTATGAATTTTTTCAAAACCCTCAGCTGTTAGAAGATGGTATAGCGGTCCTTGAGTCCTCGCTTGGTTCTAGTAATTTAAGCGGAATGGGTTATAGGTCGCATAAAGTCGGAGTTTTTCTGAATGTGTTCGAAGACCATATGGGTTCATCGGATCGCTTAAAAACTCAGCAAGACATTGCTGATGCCAAACAATTCATATTCGAAAGGCTTGATGATGAGGGTTTCGCAATCGTAAATGCCGACGACAAGCTTGTTGTTGGTAAGTTAGCAGTTATACCAGAAGACGTAAGTTATCGAATAATAGCTTGCGGATTGAACTTCTCCGCCATTAGCCAACATGAAGTTTTGAAGCAGGGTGGTTGGGTTGTAACAATTGAAAATGATCAAGTTATTGTTAAGCATGCTAAAAGCAAAAAAGCTTTGTTAAATGTTAAAGATGTTATTTGGACTTTTAATGGTAAATTTTTACCATCCGTATACAACCTTTTGTTTGTGGTTGGTGCAAGTTTAGGGGCGTTTGACGGCGATCTACCTTTAAACTTTATACCAGCTCTAAAAAATTCTAGGCTTGATCCAAATGACGGACGATTAGTCGTATTTAGGTCCGAAAAGGGTGTAAAAATAATAGCCGATTATGCCCACGAAAAGCAGTCACTTAGTCAGGTTGGAGATTTGGCAAAAACATTAGTTACTAATAACGGTCGAGTAATCGGTGTTATACGTTTTGCTCACGACCGAACCAATGAAATACTGCAAGTCACTGCAAAAGAAATTGTTAAGCATTTTGATAGTTTTATAGTCTACGACAAAATTGACGGCCACTTTCGTGAAGCCAAAAAGATTCGAAACAAAAGGTTCACTCAAAAAGTTGGTTACATTTCTCAAGTTGTATACGATGCGCTAAAATTAAAAACCGATAATGTTGAACGAATTTTACGTGAGGATAAAGCGTTAGAACGAGCCGCCGAAATTGCTCAACCAGGAGATGTGGTTGTGCATATAGTAAACGACGACATCGAAAGATCAATGGAATTTATAAAAACCGCATTCGGAGCAAAATTGATATGAATAATAGCGTATCAGAGTTTGGTATTATTGGTCGTGTTAAAAAATGTGATTTTCCGTTAATTGGCGCAAACAACGTTCCTTGTAAGGTAGACACTGGTGCAGATTTGAGTAGTATCTGGGCGAGTGATATTAAGATAAGTTCCGGCGTTTTGTCCTGCAGATTTTTTGGTAAGGGAAGTCCGTTTTACGACAGAAAAATTCATAAATTCTCTAATAATTCATATACCTTAACTAGGGTATCGAGTAGTTTTGGGGAAAAAGAACTTCGTTACAAGGTAAAATTGAAGATTCGTATAGACAATCGCTTAATTAATGCTACATTTACACTAGCCGACAGAGGCAATAAGTTATACCCAGTATTGCTTGGTCGTCGGCTACTTCGAAACAAATTTGTTGTAGATGTAGCACAAGGTACACCACTCAAAGAAGCCGAAAAACTTCGTAAGCAAAAACTTAAGAGTGATTTACGCAAGCTCAAAGGAGCGTCCTCATGAAGATCGTTATTTTATCTAAAGGTTCAGCAAACTACACAACTAGGCGACTAAAAGAAGTAGCTATTGAACGCGGCCACGAAGTCAGGGTGGTTAATTACGCCAAATGTTACATGACCATCGAAAAAGGCAACCCAGTAGTTTATTACAAGGGCGAAAAAATTATTGATGTCGATGCTATAATTCCGCGAATTGCACAGTCGCTCACAAAATATGGCAGTAGTGTGGTTCGTCAATTCGAAATGCAGGGTGTCTTTACTATTGCTAGCTCGATCGCAATTGTTCGGTCACGTGACAAGCTGCGCAGTTACCAGTTGCTTGCCAAATATGGCGTTGGTGTGCCCAAAACGGTGTTTGCTCGTGAAACAGCCGACTTTGATGACGTGTTAGAGCTAGCCGGCGGTGCACCTGTAATAATAAAAGTGGCTCGTGGTACACACGGCAACGGTGTCGTACTGGGGGAAACACGTAAGGCAGCCAAGGCTGTAATGCAGGCGTTTTTTGTTGAGGGTGTTAACTTTTTGGTTCAAGAATTTGTCGAAGAATCTGCCGGTACAGATATTCGGGCACTGGTTGTGGGTGGTCGCGTCGTGTCGAGTATCAAACGACAAAGTCTGGACGATGATTTTAGGTCTAACACACATCAGGGTGGGATAGGCAAGACAGTTAAACTCACGGCCGATGAAGAAAAAGCCGCTATTAAAGCCGCACGGGCTATGGGCTTGCCAATTTGCGGTGTAGACATGATGAGATCAAAGCGAGGACCGTTAGTACTAGAGGTAAATTCTTCAGCTAGCATAAAAACTCCCGAGATGATAACAAAACGTGACGTTGCCAGCAAAATAATTGAATACATCGAGCGAAATGCCAAACAACGCAATCGCAAAGATCGTGTTGGCGCCTAATAGATTTTTAGTTGTTCTGATTATTGCTGGTTTTATTGCGGCAGTTGCTTCACTAAATATAATTTCGATAGCTGGACGCAGTTGTGATGGATATCGGACTGACCAAACAGTCGAGATTTTTGACATAAAATTAAAAACCGAAAAAGCCAAAACGGTTGCCGATCAACAAAAAGGCTTGGGCGGCAGAGAATGTATTGCGCCGGATCAAGCCATGCTTTTTGAGTTAGGTGTATCTGGAAAAAATTGTTTTTGGATGAAAAACATGCGTTTTTCTATAGACATTATATGGCTAGACTCGGAAAACAGAGTAGTCCACCTAGAGCAAAACGTTAATCCAAATACCTTCCCTAAAACTTTCTGCCCAAAATCTGATGCTGTCAAAGTGTTAGAGATTCAGGCCGGTCAGGCTAAAAATTTAAATATTGAACTTGGCGGCAAGCTTTCGCTTTAGTTAGCTAGGCAAAAGCGGTATTATTCTTGTAATGACACCTATTTTAGTGATCGCATCGGTCGTCGGATTACCGCTATTTTTAGCGCTAATATTTAGGGTAAACGCGATTTTGCTTTTTTTGAGTGTGGCAATTGGCGGGTTGCTAGCCAGGCATTTGGGCGAAGACGCAGCTTGGATTTTGGCAAATTTCATAAAAGATCCAAATCTTGCCGCATACACCAACATTGGGCTACTTTTGCTCCCAGTATTATTAACTTTGGTTTTGCTCAAAAAAACGGTTGTTGGGTCGCGGCTTTTTTTGCAGTTTATTCCGCTTTTGTTGGTAAGTGCTATGCTTGGATCGGTAGTAATCAGTTATTTGCCGGTTACATTAAGTGATTCGGTGTATGCCAATCCAATAGGTAAAATCGTCAAACAGTCTACCGATGTTTTAATTGCCGCAACAGCAGTTTTGATGATGTTAATGGCATGGTTTACGTTCCGCGAACCTCCCCACCGCACCAAAAAATCTAAACACTAAAAATTAGGAAAAGGGGTTTGAAAATAGTTTTTTTAAGTCTAGTTGTTTGGGGTGTATGCCGTGGTGAATGGCGTAATCAAAAATATTCATAAGTTCTTTTTCATCATTAGTGGAAGTCAATATTGCATTGGGCATTACGATGTACAATAAATCATCAGAAACAAGGTGAAAAAACCATCCCGGGCTTTTGATCGATTGCATCACTTCATATAGAACATGCCACAAATTTTTATCACTTACCTTAATGTTATGAAACAGTACTTTACCACGGAAACTTTCGCTCTCTAGTGTTGTTTCGCGGTAGCTTACAACCTCAGTCAATTTTAAAATAACTTCTGGTCTTGGCACGGATTGGTCGATCAAAACTCCTCGAAACATAACAATATGATACCAAAAAAACCATCACAGGGGCTGATTCTACTAGACTGGAGGACCAGCGAGGCTCGCCTTGTTCCCTCAAAACAAAATTAGTTTTGCTAGCAACAACCCAAAGATTACTCCCAGCAATCTTTGGGCAAGGGTGCCGGGGTTTGCCACCGGCAAACCCGTTAGAGTCCCAGCTACGCTCCAGCCAAGAAAAAAAGTCCTATCTTTTCAGACAGAACTTTATTTCTTGGAGGGTCCAGCGGGGCTCGAACCCGCGACACGTGGCTTAAAAGGCCACTGCTCTACCAACTGAGCTATGGACCCGCTATGTTTTTAGTAGAAAACAGAGGTGATTATCTCAAAAAACACCGCATAAGTCAATAAATGGCATACAATAAATTGCTTAAGCTTTGAAACTATGTTTTAGCTTGCTAATGTGATTATATGTTTGGCAAAAATTTTCGTCGAACGACAATAATCGCCACTGGCTGTTTTTCATTCTTAACTGGGTTAGCTGTAGCTGGTCAAGGTGTAGTTTGGCATCATAGTTACATAGCTTTGGCTCTGATAATTTTTATGATCAGTGTGACTAGGCTCAAAACTTTAAGTTTAGTCAGCGTAATAATTTTATGCAGCGCTATAGGAATAACCCGTGGCCACAATTTTAGCAAAAGACTTAACCCGATAAAATCAAACTACGACAAAAAAGTAGTTATGCAGGTGCGTGCAGCGAGTGACGGAGTTTATACAAACAAAGCGCAAATAAGTTTTGATGGCGATAATCTGCAATTCATCGAACCTATACAAACGGCTAATATCCCTGGTAGATTACTGATTGAAGGATATGGCACAAAGGGAGTGTTGAGGGGAGATTTGGTGATGGTAGAAGGCAAACTTCGCCAAATAAGGGGGTCACGGCAAGGTGTTGTGGGTTTTGCAGATTTACGGGTAATTGGTCGGGACAACTCCAAAGTAGAAGTTACTCGCCGAGGTTTTGTAGCCGGACTAAGTTCGGCTCTACCAGAACCGCAAGCATCATTTGCGGCTGGGCTTTTAATTGGCCAAAGAACCACAATACCAGATACCTTAAAGAAAGAATTATCAGCCACGGGCTTAACACATATTATTGCTGTTTCGGGCTATAACTTAACAATAATTGTCCGTGGTGTAATGCGATTGATGCGCGGTAGGTCAAAATTTCAGATTGTAGTAACCACATCTGTAATTGTTTGCTTATTTCTTTTAATAACAGGGTTTAGCGCCTCGATTGTCAGGGCAGCACTAGTGTGCGGACTTAGCTTGTTTGCTTGGTACTTTGGCCGGCAATTTAAGCCTTGGCTTTTGATTGGTATTGTTGCGGCCGTAACGGCTGGCGTGTACCCAATTTATATTTGGAGTGATATTGGCTGGTATTTATCATTCTTGGCATTTGGGGGAATACTTGTATTAGCACCACTGTTGCATGATCGTATTTTTAAAAAACGAAAAGCGAAATTAATCGAACTGGTTCTACTAGAAACATTTTGTGCGCAAATTATGACTTTGCCGCTAATTTTATATATTTTTCAGGAGGTATCAATAATTTCGCTGTTGGCTAACTTGTTAATTGTCCCACTCGTACCGTTAGCAATGCTATTTAGCGCATTGGCTGGAATAGCTGGAATGTCTTTGCAAGCTTTGTCGGGTTGGCTAGCTTGGCCGGCGCGCGGGCTTTTGACTTACATGCTTGACTTAACTAGTTTGTTGTCTAGGCCAAGGGGGATTTTGATCGAAAGAGTTTTATCGGTGAGTGGTTTGATTTTTTTATATGCTTGTTTGACGCTAATTATTATCATACTTAGTGTTCGAAAGCGCGGACTTCCACGTGCTACAATTACAGAGTATGAGCGGACATTCTAAATGGGAAACTATCAAAAGGCAAAAAGGCGCCAACGACGCCAAACGTGCCGCAGTTTTTACTAAACTTGGTAATTTGATTGCCGTTGCCGCTAGGAGCGGAACTGACCCAACGACTAATACGGCACTAGCAATGGTGATTGAAAAAGCCAAAGCATCTAACATGCCGATGAGTAATATCGAGCGAGCCATCCAGCGTGTCGCCGATAAATCTGCCGCTGCAGTCGAAGAAGTACTCTACGAAGGCTACGGACCGGGGGGTGTTGGCGTCTTAGTAGAGTGCGCTACTGACAATACTAACCGCACTTACCCCGAAGTTAAATTGGCATTTAGTAAGTCCGGCGGTAGCATTGCCGAAAAGGGCAGTGTGGCATTTCAGTTTAGTCGTAAGGGTCAGATTCGTATTAAAGGAAGCGGCGAAGATCTGCTACTGAGCGTACTAGATGCGGGTGCCGAAGACGCAGTCGAGGAAAACGGGGAAATGATAGTTTACACCGCACCCACAGAACTGGCCAAAGTCCGAAGTGCTTTAACGCAAATCGGTGTTGATTTAATTGAAGCCGAACTTACCTTTGTCCCAAATACGACTGTCGAAATTACTGATGCCAATACAGCACAAAAAGTCATGAATTTAATGGATCGACTCGACGATCTTGATGACGTTACAAACACTTACACAAACTTCGACATCAAGGAATATTAGTGAGAATTATTGGGATTGATCCGGGTACTGGAATTGTCGGGTTTGGTGTGATTGAAATTGGCAAAAAACCAACTCTGGTTGACGCAGGTGTGATAAGAACACACAAAGATCAACAAACGGCAGAGCGTTTGGCCGAAATTTACGCAGGACTAAACGAAATCATTGCCCAAAACAGACCAGATTTTGCCAGTGTCGAAAAACTTTTCTTTGCCCAAAATGTCACAACTGCCATGACCGTCAGCCAAGCTCGCGGTGTAATATTACTAGCCTTGCATGAGGCAGGTGTACCGATTTTTGAGTATACACCACTACAAATAAAAATGGCCACGGTTGGCTACGGTCGGGCTACAAAAGCTCAAATACAAGAGATGGTACGCGTTCAACTTGGTTTAGCCGAAATACCCAAACCAGATGATTGTGCTGACGCACTGGCTGCCGCCCTAACACACTCTGGTACAATAATGCCATGATTGCAAAATTGGCGGGTAAGGTACTGGAGCATGACGGCGACCAAACTATAGTAGACGTTGGCGGCGTTGGTTACGGTGTGTTTTTAAATAGCGAAGATCAAGGTAGGGCACAAATCGGTTCCGATTTACTTTTATACATTCATGAAAATATTCGAGAAAACGGCCATGACCTGTATGGCTTTACAAACAAAACTGCCCAAAAATTGTTCGAGCTACTTTTGAGTGTTAATGGTGTTGGGCCAAAAGGGGCACTTGCTATAACAAATCTTGGTTCGGATGGTTCTCTGCGATCAGCAATCGCGGGTGGTGACGTAAAGTTTTTGACTGGCGCCAATGGTATAGGTAAGAAAGTGGCCGAAAGAATTGTTGTGGACTTAAAAAATAAAGTAGGGCTAGTTAGCGGCGATGATGCCACTGGATTTTTGAAAGATTTACCAGAAAATAGCCAAGACGAAGCCTTGCAAGCTTTAACAACTCTGGGCTTTTCGCCGGCCGATGCAGCAAGTGCACTTCGAGGCATTGACCCTTCTTTGTCCAGTGAACAACGAATCAAGTTGGCTCTAAAAGGCGGTATATAATGGCCGTTGAGCGAATAATTAATACTGCTGCCGATTTAAACAATGATGAAGATGAGCAGTTCGAGCAAAGTTTAAGGCCAAAGAAATTTAAAGAATATATTGGTCAAGACCGCGTTAAAAAAAATTTACAATTGGCAATAGATGCCGCTAAAAAACGTAGTGAACCAATTGATCACGTGTTGCTTTTTGGGCCACCAGGACTTGGTAAAACAACTCTAGCCACGGTAATTGCCAATGAAATGGGAGCACAAATCCGCGTAACTAGTGGCCCTGCTATCGACCGCGCCGCCGACCTGGCCAGCTTGCTAACTAATTTACAAGACGGGGATGTTTTGTTTATCGATGAAATCCATCGCCTGAACCGTTCGGTAGAAGAAGTGCTATATAGCGCTATGGAAGATTTTGCTATCGATATAATGCTGGGAAAAGGTCCTAGTGCTCGTAGCCTTCGACTAGATATACCAAAATTTACCCTTATTGGTGCTACTACTCGAACAGGATCTTTAGCGGCTCCACTGCGCGATAGGTTTGGGCACATTCACCGTCTAGAATTTTACAGCCCAGGCGAAATTGCTAAAATTATTGATAGATCGGCTAAAATTTTAAAAACCAAAATTGCCAAAGAAGCAGCAACAACTTTGTCAACAAGAGCACGTTTGACCCCACGAATCGCTAATCGGTTACTGAAACGAGTACGCGATTATGCCGATGTAAACGGCGACGGAATTATCGATTCGAGTATAACCACCAAAGCATTAGACTTATTAGAAATTGACGAGCTTGGGCTAGACCCATCCGACAGAATGCTTCTAGAAACAATTATCGACAATCACGCTGGCGGGCCAGTAGGATTGAATACGCTCGCAGCACTTTTGGGTGACGAAGCGACAACAATTGAGGATTTTTACGAACCATACTTGATGCAAATAGGTTTAATCGAACGGACACCACGTGGCCGAAAAGTTTCGCCGAAGGCCTATAAACACCTTGGTAAAAAAAAGAAACCTGATAGCCAAGCTTCGCTGCTATAATATCTTGGATGGAAGAAGCAAAAATTTCGGCTGTTGGCCAAAGATATTTAAAACTAATCGAACTAGATACAAATGAAAAGGTGGTTTGCGAACTCCGCAAGCATCCCTTTGGTCTATTTTTAGTTTATTCAATCGGATTTATTGTTTCTTTGGCTTTAGTTCTGGCAACAATCTTTAGCGCACTGCTTTTTCGTAATGACCCACTAGAGCTTGGGGGTGGTGGTCAAAGCACGGTGGTCGTTGCGATAACTGTAGTGGGCATGATTTTGACATTTTTATCTTTAGTCATGACGGCAATCGGCGCGTTTTTGTACAAGAGTAACGTAGTGTTTGTGACTACCGACAAGGTGGCCCAGGTTCTGTACACAAGCATTTTTAATCGTAAAGTTTCGCAGTTGGTTTTAGGCGACGTACAAGATATCACAGTAGAGCAAAAAGGTCCGTTTGCGCGTATTTTTAATTTTGGAACTTTAGTAATCGAAACTGCTGGCGAGCAAAATAACTACGTATTTACTTATGCGCCCAATCCATACATTTGCTCGAAAATTATTAGCGCTGCTCACGAACAAAATATAGCCAGATTCGGTAATTAGATAAATTTATTCGTCGAATGGGTTTTGACGGGCCTGATTAAAAATCGCTTTAACTTCCACGCTACGATCTTCCAAATTCAACATGGCGTCCACGGCTTTTTGGTCAATCTTTGGCCGAGTTGCGCCTTTTAATTTTTCGGCAATTTGATCTTCGCTCGGCTCTATAGAAGTTAATTGGTTGATTCGAAATACCATGAGCCCATAAACAAATAAAAATATTAAAATTACCGACAACAAGGAATAACGCATTAATGGTTTTAATTTTCGCAGTACATTTGGGTAGAGTTGTTTTATGTCAAAGTTCATGGCTTTAAGTAAATTCCCACAGTTAATGTAAACGTCAATAGTGATCTGTTGGCATCATTGGGGTCGATAACAATTCCGCTAACCTGGGCGGTGCGACGGTTTTTTTCGAGCCGTTCCAAAAAGTCTACCAACTGGGCATAAGTTACAGGTTTAACTGGGTTGGAAACAATTGTAACGTCTAACTGATATACTCCCGAAATTCCGCTTACAGGCACCACTTGACTAACTGGCGGGGCCGCAGGTGCTGGTGTTTCACTTTTTTCGGTGCTGGGTTTTGCAGTGGTCGTTTTTTGGCCCAGGTTTGAAGATGGGAAACTTATAGTTGTTAGGTCAACGTTAGCCTCGGCGGCAATTTGGCTGATTTGTTGAACGGCTTCTGCTTGATCTTTGTCTTTGGGCACGATCGACCTAGCTATTGATTCTAAATCTTTGTATTTTTCGAGGTCCTTTTTTGCCTGAAGTAGAGCAGTTTGCTGTTGTTCGAGTACTTGATCAGACACTTTTAGCTCTACTAGTTCGGCCGACTTTTTCTTGAGCATACTATCGCCAAGAATTATTGCTCCTATGCCAAGTAAAAGTACTAATCCCAGCGCACCTAACAAAATATAAAACATGCGTTTACTGTTCATTGTTTAACCTCGGTTTTTGGTGGGATAAGTAAAAATTGGTTACCAGTTGCGAATCTTGCCTTAAGTTGGATCTGGCAAGCGTAGCCAAATTGTGCCTGATTTTCAGGACTACAAGTAATGCTTACGATATCAACTTTGTCAAAAAGTTTGTTTTTAGGGTCTTCTAAATTCACCTGAATTTGGGTGGCTGTTTCGCGGTTGATAGCTAAAGCATTTAAGTCTAGCCCACCCTGCAATGAGGTTATTGTCAGTCCCGACAAAGCTGTGCCGGTAGGCATCACTGTGCCCATGTTTTCGATTAACTTGCTAAATAAAACTTGTTTGGACAGCACCTGAGTAGATAATTTAAAGCTGTCGCTCATTTCTTGGACAGCTTTTTGGGTCTCCTCTAATTTTTGAACTTTAAGTTGTTCTTCTGCTCCGGCAATTCGACTTTTATAAGAATTTATCGTTACATTCATAAATAATAATCCAAAAGCAGTCACCACAAATATTCCCGCGACACCTAATAATGACCCGGCTAGCCAGCGCAAAAGTCTGGTATTACGACGGCCATATAATTTGGCTTGTTTTTCGTCGGGGGGTAGTAGATTAATCATTTATATATCTCCGACGGATTCATTAAAGCAAGTCCAGCTACAGTAACATACAATGATTTTTCGATGGAATTTGGTGGCTGTAAATGATCAAATTTTAAGTGTTGCCAGGGGTCACACATACGAACCGGCAAACGTAAATTATTGGTCATAAAATCAGAAAGACCTGGCATGTTAGCGCCACCACCCATCGTGACAATTTGCCCAATTTTACGATCAGTCTCGCCGCGCTCTTCGTAATAACGGATCATTCGCTTAATTTCTTTTACGATTTGTTCTAATAACGAAGTCAGTGACTCTGTTATTTCTTTTTGCTTTTTGCTCACACCCATGCCGTATTTGGTTTTGATTATGTGCGCTTCAGCATTGCTAACTTTTAATTTCTTGGCAATTAGTTCGGTAAAACTATCGCCACCACCAAAAACAGTACCGGTTACGATTAAAGTTTTATCGTAAATCGTAACATCTGCAGAAATCGAGCCGAAATCAACCAGGATAGTTGGAATACTACTTTGTTCAGCTTGCACGAATAGTCTGCTAGCTGCTTCAATACTTGATTCAACTGCTACTAAATCCAAACCGATCAATTTAGAAAAATCATGTATACCATCAACAATTTTTCTAGGTATTGCTACGGCTAGTAGTTCTAGTTCTTTTTCATTTTTGGAAATAATTTGATAATCCAAATAAAGTTCATCAATTGGAACGGGAATATATTGTTCGGCTTCAAGACGAACTGCCTCGGCGACGTCCTTCGTTTCTAATATTGGCAACCGAATTGCCCTGGTAAAAGTTCTTGATGCCGGAGCTGCAATCGCGACGCGGTGTGAGCTGATATTGCCAATAATATTTTTAGTAAATAAATCATGAGCGGATTGAGCCAGAGCTTCGGGGTCTTTTATAACACCATCAACAATCGAATTCGTATCGAAGCCAATAACACCGTAGCCTTGAACTATTCGTTTTTTGCCATGCCAACCAAGCTGCATGGCTTTTAAGCTCGAAAACCCAATGTCGAGCCCAAAAATCGGTTTATCTTTATAAAAATATGACTTGGTTTCCATGCTTGCCCATTAAAAGCACTAGCTTTTCATCGATTATCATATCATATCTGTTTATTACTAGCGATGTTGATGTAGTCTTTAAAACGATCGGCGATAGCCGTCGATAATCCAATAAGTCGAACCGGTACCGATTGAAGTACCAAAAGTTATAGTACTACTATTTTTAAGTTCGACAGTCTGACCAACCAGTGCTCCAATTTGCCCGCTATTAGCAATTTGCACCCTTGTCCATTTTGAATAAAAAATACTGTTAGGGCCTTCGGCTGAGTTGTCGAGTTTTACGGTTATGTCATTTCTAGAATTATATAAATCTACACCTGTTACATCGGCACAGTCGGGTGAACAACTGGCTCGGCTATAGTATGCAATTACCTGGAAGCCGGTACTACTACTATTTGAGACTAATTTGGCGGAATTACTAAACTCGGCGCCATCTGGATCGTCGACCATAATTGACGGTCTGGTTGTACCCAGCGAATTATCTACAATCATCTGTGTGGAATTTTTCATCTCAAACTCACCAGTGATCCAAACGTCTCCGAGAACAGTTACTATGCAGTTATTACTGACAGATACGTCGCCGGTAATTTTAGTATTGGCAGCCCAAGTTCGTGTTTGACTTCCATTGCAACTTGCGGCTGCTCCAGTAATTGTCGTTGCAACAGCAGCTTTTTGAGCATCTCGATCGTGAGGAGGTAAACTTTGAGCGCTTACACCAGAACTTGCTGTTAATCCCGGGTCGCTCATACCGGTGGTGGTAGTCTGATTATTAGCTTTTACGTCGCCATAAATATGAGCAGTATTATTAATTGTTATGGGTTGGCCATTTTCGCCCAGGCCACAAATTTGCGGGTAACTAGCGTTGGCGGGGTTAGGGCATGTTTGGTGGGCAACTTCAACGTTTACTGGGTTGCCACTTAGGCCAATCTGCGCTGTGTTAGAAAGGGTAATTTCGCCGTTCACTAAGACATCACCACCCACAACCTTGGCACTATTAGTCATTATTAAACCTCCAACACCACTGACAATACTAAATAGCCCCGTTGTGATTGATCTTAAATCTACTAATATTGTCACACTTGCTTCCGGCGTAATGGCCGTGGCTGGTCTATATGTACGACCAATCGAAGTTAGGGTTTTACTGTCGGCGTCAACATCTGTAACAGTAAGTTGATAAGTAGTTCTGACACCACTGGTATTTTGAAGTTCAATCTCTCCACCGGTGCCAGTCCACGCGCCGTTAGCATTAATTTGCTGTAGGCCATAATCAATGCCTGCATCGGTCGCAAATTGCGCGTTGGTGTGACTTTTGTCTACATAAGCTAGGCGCAGGCTGGTGGTTGACAAGCTCATGTAGGTAGCAGCAATCATAATTAAAAACGGCAAAACTATAATTACCGAAATTAATACCGAACCAGTTTGCGAAATTTTTTTCATTTTAGAATGTATTCCTCAGGGTTACTCTAATATTATTATTTAACACTAGCGGATCACCAAATGTGTCGCGCTGCATGGTTAAGTCGATTTTTACAGATCTTGCCAATAGTGCATTAGCTGTAGAAATGTCGTCCTGATCGTAAAGTGTAAAAATCATGTTGCTAACATTTTCGATAAGTTTTGTATCGGCTGGACAAGTTGTGCTAGCGCTAGCACTTGGGCATGAAGTCTTCTCGCTATTTCCTACAGCGCCTGTGTTGGCCAAGGTTCGTTTATATAATATTGTCCCAGATTTAAAATAGACAAACTCGTTGTTGTAAGGGCTGCCGGTAAGCGAATCTATAATATAGTTTCCGCTGGCGTCAGTAGCGGGCATGGCAATAATTATCACAAAATCGCTATTACTGGTATTCCAGCCACCACCTGGTCCGTTAGCATCACTAATACTATTGGTCTGGCGTACACCCGCACCATAACGCAATTCTTCTACAGTGGACCGAAGTAGATTTTGAGCGTCGGTTGTCATATCAACGATCGTATTATTTCGAGTAATTACTACAAAGTAGTTCATAAAGATAGCTAAAATACTGACCGAAATTATTCCCAGAAGGGTGATACTGACTATCAGTTCGGGAATGGTATAGCCCGATTGTTTAGTATTGGCCGGCACCTAATTCTCCTACAAAAGTCTTATATACATGTGATTGAGTTTTGCCTTGTTCGTTATAGGTTATGGTTAGGGTAATTAACTTTATATCTACAGCCTGGGCGCCTATGACTTGACTAGCGCTGCGGGGGGCGCTAAGCTCGCTTGGTAACTCGCTGGTAAGATCGGTTGTTCCGTCGGCTAATCCCAAAAAGCCAATACTTCTGAGTGATTCAACTTTGCTTTCGGCATAGGCATTAGCTAGTACTAAATCTCGGTTACGTTGGCTAATGTATAAATGCGAGGTAACAACGGCGTTCAGGGCTAGTATAAGTATAGTTGCCACCACCATAGAGACGATAAGTTCAACTATGGTATAGCCGTCTTCCACCCTTTTCATCTTAATTTACAGTATAGCAAAAGACCCGGCTTGGTGTGCAAGCGCGGGCCTTTTTTTAAATCAGCTTATTATTAATTTAGTGCAGTTTTTGCGTAAGTACCGCCACCTTCGAGCGTAGCTGTCAGAGTGTAACCTGTGCAATCACCACCCACACCGTTATCGCATCCACTCGGAGTAACAGCGTAAGCGTAAGAGTTGGCTGCAGCTGCAGCAACTAGTGTTTGGGCAGTACCTTTTGGATCTTGAAGCGCTTCAGCGTCGAGACCCTTCATATTAGTGGTGCGCCACGATGAATCGTTCATGTTTGCCAATGTTGGGTACTTACCATTTTGAGCATAGTATGCCTCAACTTGGCCGTGAAGCGCTTTAACGTCTGTTTTTCGTTCGGTGTTACGACCGTTTTGTTGAATACCTGTGAAGGTAGTAATCACTAATGCCGCCAATATTCCAATCACGACAATAACGATTAGAAGTTCTACGATCGTAAAACCTTGTTGTTTGCTTTTTTGAGTCATTTTCCCCTCCCTAATTTTGTAACTAAGAAATCCGAACTAGTCAGGATGTCTAACTTGATTATAACCATAACCTAAAGCGCGTCAAGAGGAAATTTAATTATCTCCGACGTTTTTACTGAGGCTAGCTATTGGGCCCATGACGCTGGCAGCGATAACACCTACCATTCCACCAAGCACAATTATCATGATTGGCTCAATCAACGAACTTAACCCATCTATCACAGCCTTTACTTCCTCTTCGTAAAAATCAGCAACTTTCACTAATATTGTGTCGATTTGGCCAGTTTCCTCGCCGACGGCAAGCATTTGTGACACAATTGGCGGAAAATGCTTGCTAGATTTTAGGGGTTCGCTGAGTTGTTTGCCGTTTCGGACAGCCTTGGCGGCCTCTTTTAGCTCGGCTTCGATAACCTTATTGCCAATAGCTCCACCGGTAACTTCTAGAGCATCGAGCACATTAACGCCTGCGGCCATCAAAGATGCAAAAGTTCGGGCAAATCTGGCGATGGCAATTTTAGTAACCACAGTTTTGATTACCGGAGTTCTCAACAATAGGGCATGTAATTGGTATTTTCCTTTTGGGGTACGAACGTAGCGTCGAATAAGCCAAATACTTACAAATAAAAATCCAAAGACCAAGATAAAGTTATTACGCATAAAATCGCTTAAAGCCAACATGGCCTGTGTGTAAACTGGTAACTCGGCATCCTCACCGCCTAAATCAGTTAATATTTTGCCAATCTTAGGAATAATAAAGAACATGATTCCGAAAAACGCCATTACTGTAATGCCAAAAATGACTGTAGGATAGGTCATGGCACTTTTAATTTTTTTACGCATGGCCGAATCTTGCTCAACCTGAGACGCTAGGCGTTTTAAAATATCATCTAAAATTCCACCTGCTTCGCCAGCTTTGACCATATTTACGTAAACATCAGAGTAAACATTTGGGTATTTTGCCAAACTCTCGCCAATTGAGAGGCCGCCCTCGACATCTTTCATTATGCCTGCTATCACCGATTTAAAATATTTGCTATTTGTTTGTTCTTCTAAAGTAGACAGCGCACGGGCAAGTGGCACGCCGGCCGAGATCATTGTAGAAAGTTGGCGGGTAAAAACCACCAAATCTTTAGATTTGACATGTTTAGCACGTCCACGGCCCGAATTTTTCGAAGACTCGAGCTTAATTACTAGAGGCCTTGAGCCGGTTCGAGACAACATACTTACTACGGCATCGCGGTCGACAGCATCGGCCGAACCATGGATAGTTTTTCCGTCTTTTGTTGTGGCTGTGTAAATAAAGTGGGCCACTTTTTATTTCTCCGAAGTTACTCGTAATACTTCTTCGACAGAAGTCTGTCCACGAAGTGCTTTTATAAATCCATCAACCTGCATGGTTATCATACCTTCCTTTATGGCTTGTTCCTGAATGGCATCACTGGTGCTGTTTGCCACAATCAAGTGCTGGACGTCCTGAGAATTTGATAGAACCTCGTATATACCTATTCGACCTTTGTAGCCAGTGTGACCGCAGGTGTCGCAACCACCATCATGGGCTTTCCAAAGTTGAGTTATTTTAGTTCCTGAAGTTGAAAGTGCATCACTAGCGTGTGGCGCTTTACCACCGCTACTTTTACCGATGCCGCCCTCAAAAGCCATCTCTTCTAGGTGGTGAATTTGCTTCACTATACTAGGGTTGTCTGTGCCAAAAATCTCAGCAATTTGTTTTAGGGTGGCCGCGTCTGGTGAAACTGCTTCTCGGCAATCTATACAAAGTCTACGAACTAACCTTTGCCCAACGACGGCCCGCACCGTACTGGCTATAAGAAACGGCTCAATGCTCATATCTAAGAGTCTAGGTAGGCAAGTGGCAGCATTGTTGGTGTGAAGAGTGGCAAAAACTAAGTGGCCAGTCAATGCTGCCTGAACCCCAAGTCCAGCGGTTTCGCTATCACGTATTTCGCCCACCATAATGATATTGGGGTCTTGGCGAAGTAGTGCACGTAGTCCAGCGGCAAAAGTCATACCGGCTTTTGGATTCACTTGGGTTTGGTTAGTCCCGGGTATGCGGTATTCCACCGGGTCTTCGATTGTCGAAATGTTAACACTCGGTTTGTTTATGATGCTCAAAATGCTAAATAAACTGGTTGATTTACCCGAGCCAGTAGGTCCGGTAACCAAAATCATGCCGTGCGGTTGAGTCATTGCTTGTTTAATAGAATTTAACGAACTACCCCAATACCCCAATTCTTCCAAGGTAGCAGCTTCGCTGCTCTCGTTTAAAATACGCATAACCACTTTTTCACATTCAGTTACAGGTAGGGTAGAAACACGCAAGGCAAAAACTTGCGAACCGACTTGAATTTTGAACCGACCGTCCTGCGGGACACGTCGTTCGTCGATTTTCAGGTTTGCCAAAATTTTAATACGCGAAACCAGCGAATTAAGAACTTTTTTAGGTAACTTATTTGCTTCTCGCAAAATGCCATCAACTCTGTATCGCACTACAATGTTACTTTCGCGGGGCTCGATATGTACATCACTGGCACTGGCCTTAACTGCATATTCAATTATCAAGTTAACAGTTTGTGCAATTGGCGAATCTTCGGCTAGGTCTTCTTCATCAACGTCTTCTTCTTCGTCGTCAGTGTCTTCGGGCGTCATAACTTTTGTAAGTTCCGAACCAATTGTGCCTCGGTATTGGTCTATTGCAGCCTGAATAGCCGAGTTGGTTGCCAGATGAACTTTAAGCTGTTCGCCGAGTTGCTTACGTAAAAAGTTTACTGCTTGAATGTCGTCGGGATCGCTCATAGCCAAAAGTTTGCCACCGTCTTCTTCCAGCCCATAAAGTACAACTCCGTATTGCTTGGCAATTCGCTCAGGGATTAGTCGCAATACTTCGCGCTTAATTTCCTTTGGGTTTAGTTCGACATAAGGCACGTCAATTTCGGCGGCATAAAGTTTGGTTAAATCTTTTTCAGTAATCAAATTATTGGCAATTACCAAGTCTTGCAGCGGTTTTTTTTCGGCTGCTTCTTGTTCGCGTAAAGTCGTGATTTGCTCTTCGCTCACCTTTTCTGTGGTGCGCAACAGCTTCTCCACCAAAGCATCAGAGATTCTCATAGTCAGTATCTAGTATAAAGCACGAGCGCTTTTTGAATGAAATAAAAAGTTGTGTTGGCTCCTGTCGGCTCTGTTATAATGCGGGTACAAGTGTTAATTTCAGGGGTGGAAGGAGTGTAGTTATGGCCGATAAAAAACCTAACAAAACCATGCAAGAAAAATCTGAAGATGCCAGCGGCAAGTCCAAAGCCCTTGGTTTGGCGCTCGAAACCATCGAAAAACAGTTTGGCAAAGGTTCGATTATGAAATTGGGCGAGGCCCATAAAGTTCATGTCGAAACCATTCCAACTGGTTCACTGAGTTTAGACATTGCCTTAGGCGGCGGTATACCCAAAGGGCGGGTTGTTGAAGTTTATGGACCGGAAAGTTCTGGCAAAACCACTCTTACTCTGCATGCTATTGCAGAGGTGCAAAAGCAAGGTGGCACAGCGGCGTTTATTGATGCCGAGCATGCCCTAGATCCTGCCTACGCCAAGCGAATTGGTGTTGATGTCGAAAATTTACTTCTAAGTCAGCCAGATAATGGTGAACAGGCTCTCGAAATTGTTGAAACTTTGGTGCGCAGTAACGCTGTTGACATGATAGTTATCGATTCGGTAGCGGCCTTAGTCCCACGGGCCGAAATAGAAGGTGACATGGGCGACAGCCTGCCTGGTTTGCAGGCTAGGCTAATGAGCCAAGCGCTTCGTAAATTAACGGGTATTATTAATCGCAGTAAAGCCACGGTGGTATTTATTAACCAAATTCGTATGAAAATTGGCGTAATGTTTGGTAATCCAGAAACAACAACTGGTGGTAATGCGCTGAAGTTTTATGCAAGCGTGCGTATGGACATTCGTCGCATTGGCCAAATAAAGCAGGGCGAAGATGTTGTTGGCAACCGCACACGCGTTAAAGTAGTTAAGAACAAAATAGCGCCGCCGTTTAGGGAAGCTGAGTTTGACATTATGTACAATCAAGGAATTAGTGCTAGCGGAGACGTTCTGGATCTTGCTACCAACTTAGGAATAGTCGAAAAAGCTGGTGCCTGGTTTAGTTACGGTGGCGAAAAAATCTCTCAGGGCCGTGAAGCTGCCAAAAAATACCTCGAAGATAACCCCAAGATCTTGGTAGAAATTGCCAAGAAAGTAAAGGTTGCCTCCGAAAAGGAAACTTAAATCATGGTTCGACCTAGGTTAGACGAATTCGGATTGCGTAACCAAGGATGTGAAGCAGTTTTACACGACAAAGGATGGGGTATACAAGATGTGCCAGTTTGTATGGGCGGTGTGGCAATAGGTGGTTGCAATAATCCTGAATCTTGTAAGCCATTATTTGTAGAACGTTCGAATGAAGAATATCCAGACAGTTACGTTTATGTATTCCATGAGGGGTCAAAAAACGGTAAACGAGTTATCAATAGAGTAACATTTGTCCGTAGATCCTTAGAATCAGCTGTCTCAGACGAAGCGCAATAGCTAAAAATGATAATTTCCGCTATTACTCAACAGGTTAAGCGAGCAGACCGGTATTCGATATTTATTGACGGAGAATACAGTTTCAGTCTGAGCGAAAGGGAACTTATCGCTAGTGGTATACATAGCGGCTTAGAGATATCGCCGACGGAGGTTAAAAACTACAAAAAGCTTTCACAGACAGATAAGGTTTATGGGTTAGTATTGAACTTGATTGCCAGGCGCGCTCGCAGCCAAAAAGAACTTATTGATTATATGCGGCGTAAAAATCTTGATGATTCAGAGGTACAAATAATACTTAACAAGTTAAGTAAGAGCAGGCTAGTGGACGACCTTGAGTTTGCTCGGCGTTGGGTTCAAAACCGCCGCGATCTTAAAAATGCCAGTAACCGCAAACTCCACCTAGAACTGCGAGTTAAAGGTATCAACTCCGAAATTATAGATGAAGTCTTGGCCAATTCGCTAGATGACGAACAAAGCGCACTGGCAGAGTTGATCGAGAAAAAACGCCGTCAAGCTAAATACCGCGAAGACCCTCAAAAACTCATGGCTTATCTTGCTCGCCAAGGCTTCAATTATTCTGATATTAAAAATATTTTAGATTTCGAATAGATAAAAATTCAATTTGCAGCCGTGGCATTAGCGAAAACTCCGGCTTTAACGCCCTGTAAAGGCTCTTGAACAACTATCTTTTTATTTGTAATTTCTATAATTTGGTTACGGTCGATACTTAATTGTCCGCCAGTTATATTTTTGAGTAGCGGCTTAACGACATAAAGTTTTGTAATATATAGCGAATCCATGTCGACAGCATAATCATCGACTTTACCTAATCTGTTACGATTTGCAGTTACTACCGACTTGCCCAAAACCTGAAAGTGCAGATTTATTATATTTTGGTCACGTACAAGCTCATGTTCTTCGCTTAGCACTTCATGATCATTTACTAAATAACCAACCTCCGAAACCTCGCGGATATCTTGGCTAAGTAACACGAGTCGACTTTTATTGAATTTGTCCAACACCAAAAAACCAATAATTTTTAAGTTATTTGGGTTAATTATCGGTTCAATCACAGTTGCAATTACCCCACCTGTTCGCAGGCTTAGTACCTGTTTTTGGGTGACCGATTTACTGAGTTGCATCATAGTTATTATTAGTATAGCGAAAAAAGCTGTGGATAACTTAAAACACGGAGAGTACGGAATATAGTAGGACACTCACTAACAAGCCAGTAGCTAAAATGG
>JBBTTS010000039.1:0-8397 GCA_038064135.1 Patescibacteria group bacterium
CTTGTTTTTTGCATATTTATTTTTGGTGCCGGTGTTTTAACTTACTGGCTACTTAAGGGACCTAATAATTGTTCGGCTAATTATAATTTGGTTTGTGCTGTTAATGAAGCTGCACCACTTCTTGAAAAGTCTGATTATACTGGACTTGCTCCGGTCGTAACGCGTATACAGGGGATTGAAGATTACCAGTTTAGTCCAGATTTAAATGTAATAGTTCTCGAATATGCACTTGGTGTGGGTGATGCCTCGCTTGCTCAAAAACACTATGATCAGCTTAATAATATTTTCAATGATGACGTTGGTTATGATGAAAAACTAATTAATGCTAAGACCCCAGAAGAATATAAAGTTAGATTAGAATTTACTAAGCAGCAAATCGATGAAGCAAGAAAAAACTTGTTTGGGGTGCCAAAAGATGAGCGTTAAAACTTTTAAATTCAAGATAGCAAATGTACTAATTTTTATTACTTTTCTATTAATTTGTTTGCTTTTGTTCGCAAATAAAGTAAGTGCTTCGCACGCACCTGTGATTCCAGCTGATCCTTATGCTACCCAAATGCCTCTGCCGCAATATGCTTTATTAGCTGACTGCAATCACGGTGTTTTTAGCCCTGCATTAGTGCACTGGATATCGCCACTAAATAAGCCTGCAACTACAACTGTTGATGTAAATTACGGTGACACAAGTATTCCACTTCAACTTAATTTTAGTAGTGCCACCTGCTTTCAAAGTTCTGGCAGTGTTGAAGCTACTAACTTAAAAGTAGTTAGGGTCTATACTGCTGGTGTTAACGGAATTTTAAACGACGAATTAGGTTTTAATATTGGTGCTGGAGCGCCGGTCGGGACTTATCGAAATACTCGAAATGCATTTACTTACGATCGTCCAGCTGGATTCACAACTTCTGGAACTGTAATTATTACTCTGGGCACAAAAGCCATTAACCAATTTCCCGGATCACCCAACTTTAGATGTGTCGCTGCTACTCCAAGTCCGCCTTCAACAACTAGTCTGACAAATTTTGCTCCTTGTCCAGAAACGGCAGTGCAATTTAGTATTTTCATTAATATTATTAATGTTCCATCTGAAATGCGGGTAAGCACAACACAATCCTGCACAACGATACGTGGTTGGGCAATCGATCGTGACCGTCAACTTTCAAAGCTAAGATATGTTTTAAATATGCGAGCGCCAGCAGGCGGTCCGAATACTGTAAGGGTAGTACCGTCACCAGGCCGATATGCCTCTGACATTACACCACAAATTCCGGCTTATGCCTGGGTAGATCCGCTTGAGAGAAATGGCCATGGATTAAATGTAGATATTAGCGGACGTGTTGCCCCGGGTACAACCGAAAGATTTTTCTTGTATGTGTGGGGTGTTGACAAAGCTGGGGTAGAAGATAATACACCACAAAGTCTTGAATTTACAATTGAATGTCCAGCGCCCCTAGCTCGTCCGCCCACGGGCAACATCATAGCTGCTTGCAATCCTGCATCTAAGAGGTTAGACGTAACTGTTAACAACATTAGTGATCCGGATATAACTGATCCTACAGTAAGAGCCAGGACTCAATTTACAGTAATTTTTTATATTCGTCATACTGGTAGTGCTACTTGGTCGCAAGTAGGTAGTCGACAAACTGCTGCGGGCCAAAATTCGGTGACGTATCAAGATTCTACTCATTTCGATACGTCATATCATGACGTTAGAGCAATTATTAGGGGTGTGGATGCTTTTGGAAATCTTGCCGCGCCAGATTCCAATCCAATCGAGTCTCTTAACATTCCGCCCTGCATTGTGGCATGTAACGCTAACGATACTCAAAGCCCCGAACCAAACGGTAACATGGTTTTTGTCGTCAGGATTACGAACAATAACAGTACGGCAATGGCAGCGGCTCTCACAGAAATCGTAGTCCAAAATGCTCGTACTGGCGCATTTGAACCCGGTCTAAGGCAAGCAGCCAACCCCAGTTTACCGATGGATCTAGATGTTAACAACCCACCGCCATCGTCTAGTACTTTAAGTATTCCAGTAGGTGCTACTGCAACGTACACTAGTGGAAATATTTCCACAACCGGACTCGAACCCGGGAGATATTTAATACATGTAGCCTTTGCGGGTAGTACTTATGCTAGTTGTGGAAGCTTTGTAATTGGCCATAAGCCTTACTTAAAAGTATTTGGTGGAGAAGTATTTGCAGGGTCCGAAGACGGTTCGCCGACAACTTCATGTCCGGGTTGGGATCCAGATCGTCCAAAAACTATTGCTAATGATCCAAATCAGCCATTAATTGATACTTTTTCTGCAACTAGTGGGGTAGGTCGTGGTGGTTCGGCAACAAATCTAGCAGCATATGCGCTAGATAGTATTTACGAATTTCAAAGTGCTTTGTTTAGATCTTCGGCACCTCTACCAGCTAGCGGGCTATATTTTGCAAATTTCGGTGTTTCTGATAACGGTGGTTCATTAGGAGTAATACATTGTCCTTTTGATTATTTCGGGAAAAAACCTTCCGTGAATGGTGACAATATGCGTGACGTAACAAGTACGCGTGGAAATGCCGGTAACAGACAATGGTTGAATGTACTAGATACATTTTTCCCAGCCAAGCAGGATAGCTTTTTGGTAAGTGGCGACATAACACTAGGAGAGCAAGATATAAGTGATGGCAGTAGTTGTGTTGCGCAGCGCCAGATAAATTTGTACGTAGAGGGTAATGTAACACTAACTGGCAATATCCGTGCTAGTACAGCAGCACGAGCCTGTTTGCAGCAAGCACCAAGACTTTTAATTGTAGCCAAAGGCAATATCAGGATAGGTAGCGATGTTACAAGAGTTGATGGAATACTAATCGCTCAGCCAAATGGTAGTCCAAATTCTGGAACAATTTATACCTGCCGCGAAGACAATGGCAGCAGAATTAGCGCTTCAGATTTGTACGATGATTGTAATAATCAGTTAGTAATCAATGGTGCACTGGCTGGTCACCGCATTAAATGGCTTCGGACTTACGGCACAGTGCGAAACAGTAGTGGTAGTAATGAATACCCCGGAACATCAGCCGGGCCTTTAGGTGGACGATGCGAAAATGCAGGTGACATCGCTAGCGCCAATAACCCAAGAGTTCAAAATATCTGCGCGGCTGAAATTGTGATTCATGCACCCGATGCCTACCTTAGCGGCCCTCCACAACCAAGCCAGAGTTTTGGGGTTACATACGACTACATCGCAGCTTTACCACCGCTGCTTTAAGGAATATTTGGCTCCAAAAACCAATAACATTAAACTAGTTATGCTTAACGCCATGATTATTTTTTTGTCGCCAATGCGCGTATAAAAACTCGATTTTTTGTTAAGTTCGACTTCCTGTTTTATACTTTCATTGCTTATTAATTGTGAGCCGTTTATATTCGTAATTATGGCCGGACCTTTTAATGCGCCAACAACTACAGTTCTTTTTGTCGACAGAGCAATTACTTTCGAAAATCTAGCAACAATTTTTGAATAAGAGGATGTTTTTTGGAATTGCTCATAAGACACATTAACTGAGACTATTTCACCACCCTTTTTTATTTCATCATTTACTTCATAAGGTGTCAAAATTGTCGAGCAAGCTATTGTAGTAATATGCGGTAAATCTTTCGGGGGATTTGATTTTTCGTAGGTAATGTCATTCTGATTAACCACCACACGTCCGCGGTTTTTTTCAAATTCTATTGCAGCTATTGGGTCAAGACGGGCAAAAATCCACTGGACCCATCTAATAATATATTCACCACCTGGGACTAAAAATTTCTTAACTTTTTGATTTGTTTTTGTATTATCGCTATCAAGAACATAAGATTCTACATAAGTTTTATCGTTAAATCCAATAGCTTCTGTATTTGTAATTTGAAGCAACGGCCTAGTTTTTATCAAATGAGCAAATTTATCACGTAAATTTTGGGTAGGTAGCTGCGAAGGCGACGATGAGATATTTGAATACTCGGGTAAAACAATCAGCGCCGGTTGCCCCGAATTTGATGAGTTGATCGATTTTTCAAATTCAGTTCCAAGCTGATTTTCTTGATCTAAACTAACAGCGTAAGCATTAATAAGTTGGCTTGGTTGCTCGGATTTAACTTTGCCAATTATCAAAGGCAAACTGATTAAAATCAATAAGCTAGATATAATGACAAATCGTAAATTTCTATTGAATTTACCATTAATCGACGCAATTATTAAATAGCTAAAAAAACTTACTCCCCACATACCGACAAATGAAAACCAATATTTTAATGGCCAAAATTCCGTTAGTGTTGATCCGACGGAATAAATATTCCACATCGGCTCAATTGGTAAAGTTTTGGCGTGGATAAATAGCGAAAATAAATAAGCCCGCAAAATTTCAATCCAAAGCATACCAAAAGCAAATGCTAGAGGATATAAAAATTTAGGAATTTTAATGTCACCGAGCCTAACTGTGTAAATTACTGAACAAATTAAGATAGAAATAAGCAAAGAACTAAAAATACAAATCATTGCCAGAACTATTACTAACCATGTACTTGGCGAAAACGGCCCAATTGTTCTTAGCCAACCCGCTGGTTCTATTCGTGTAAACCACCATGTAGGAATTATCATAAAGCAAAAATTAGTGACTAAAATTGCAAAAAATGTATTTTTAAAACCCCGGTGTTTAAAATTTATTAGCGAATAATAAACCCAGGCTACGGTGAGGAATACAGCCGGCCACCAACCAAGCAAAATTGCAAATGCCAAAGCGGCGTTACTTAATACAACCGATTTTATTGAACGCAGCCAAAAAGCTTGATCTAAACTATTACGCATATGCTAATATATAAGATATCACTACGAGGTGGATCTTGCTTGCTGTGAAACGACTCAAAAAAATAATTCGTCGACACAAAAAACTTAGTCTATTCTTAGTGCTTGGAATTATTTTGTTTGCAAGTATTACCTATTATATCCTCAAACCAAAACCAATTAAATTGACTGAAGAGCAAAAGAAAAATATTGCCAAAACGGAGCAAGCTGCATTTAGTGAAGTCGAAATGGCAAATTTTCGGGAATTGCAGCAGATAGAGATTCTTATTCAACAATCAAAATGGGATGAGGCCAAACAAAAACTTGATAATTATAAAACCATACACAAAAAAATCGGCAATGAATTAGAATTTTTAAATACGCTAAGTTACTCTATTTGCATCCAAATTGCGGACTTTGCTTGCCTTGATTTGGTTCTGAATAGTTACAAAGAATTAGATGATAAGGCTACATACACTACATTTACATTCCAGGTTGCAAATTTAGCAAAGCAAAAAAATCAAATCGAGCTAAGTAAAAAATATTTTAGCCAACTTAAAGAAGTAGTTGATGCATTGGGTGGCGAAAATTATATAAAAAGTTTAGCCGGACGAGACAAAGAAAGCGGCTTTATCTTAACCTATACTATGATAGTCGAAGGTTTGCGTTGATGTTGAAAATTACTCGGAATAAGGTCAATTTTCTTGTTTTTTGTTTACTTAGTATTGCATTCATGGTTTTTATCGGCCAAAACAAAGTTTATGCAAACGTGCATGAATATCCATCGGCCTCTGGCGGTAATTTATATGCTGTTGCGTCAAGGTGCGCAAACCCAACGCGTTGCCCGAATACTACTCCACAAGGAGTATATTTGCATGCTCCAGTTTCATTTAACAAAATTAACTTTGATGCCTCAGCAACTTATTTTGATGTTTCGGTAGACGACTTGTGCTTTCAAAGTGGTGGTTTAGGAATAGATTATTCAAGTTTAGGGGTTCCAGGTAGCTGTAGATTAGGAGATGTATCTATTCAAATTTGTGGTACCAACAATCAAGGTAATAAGCGTACTGATGCGGGATGCTTTATGGCCGATGCAGCAAGTTTAGGTAATAATTATACATTTAATTTAGAAGTTTCTGGTTCTGGAACGGGAAGGCGCGATATGTTTGCGCCACCTCATGACGGCGTTCGTACCATATATATCGCGGTACAACAAAACGTTACTGGTCTAAATGGCATGAGGTTTAGGGCAAGGGCATATACGGTTTTTGGCATAGAAACCGACAATACCAAAATTGGATTTGGTGAAAGTTTGGACCCGACCGATTCAATATATCCTCAATCTATAGTTCATTTACCCCTTAGTAGTAATGGAGAAGAAACTATAACTTTACGGTTCAAACCACCGTGCACTTTTACTGGCAATAGTTTTGAAATTGAGTGGTTTGATGCAGATAGGCCTCCTTCGGATACGCCCCGTGACGATAATATAAATTGGACCTTAACTAAAATGGCTAAACCAAATTCACCAGCCGTTACTCGTTCTGCTCAGTATTTTGCAAACAATCGAGGCATACCAAATCTTGATGAATATCTAGGCGGACAAAGCTACAAACGACGACAATTAATAAGAAATTCTGACATGGAGATCGAAGCAGATAATGAATATGAATGGCAATGGACAAGTGTAAATAATAATAACGGAGTGCAGTTTTATTTGCCGTTTTCGAGCGCCGATACAGTGTTGAAATGTGACAAACCACCGACAGTTGGAAAACTGTCGGTGTCAGGAACAGCCAACTGTGAATTTGTTTCTGGCTGGGCAATCGACCAGAATGATCCTAATAAAGAATTGTCGATAAGAATATATCGTGATCGACCTCAAGGTCAAAGTGGTTCTGTTACTGTAACCGGTGGTTATCGTGCTGATGACGAAGAACCAAGGATTCCTAATCCTCCGGCATGGGTAGACAACGACGATCGTGAAGATCATGGGTTTAATGTAAATATACGAAGCCATATAAGTGGTGGAGTAACTAGAACTTTTTATATTTATTCAAATGAGGTTGACGTAAATGGAAATCTTACTTCAAACTACGAATTACGTTTAACAGAAACCGTCACTTGTCCTTTGCCGTCTGGAAATAAACCAACAGGCCGTATATCAGCTAGCTGCGATTTTACAAACAGAGCTCTTGATGTTTCAGTAGCTATTACAGTTGAAGATGCGGATTCACCAAATCCCACAACCCAACAATATACTGTAGATTTTTACATAGATAGGGCTCCGCCATCATCAGCTAGCGGTACAACAGTCACTACAACTATCGATGGAGTCAAAACTGCAATTTTTAAATCAACTGCTCACTTTGATTTGAACACTCATGATGTTAGGGCCGTTATTAGGGGCGTTAATAACGCTGGCGCAAATGCAGTACCGAATTCTACTACTCTTCAGCAACTTAGCGTCTTGCCTTGTCAATTAAGCTGCTCAACAGACAGACCAATACCAAATACAGCATATCCGCAAACAACATACAGAAATGAACCCAACAGGCCGGGGAATCAAGTCGTAAATGTACATATAAAAAATAACGGTACAACAGATATTCCAATTAGATTAGATATTGTTGATGTGCATTTTCCACAAAGAGCAGATCCACCAGGATCATTTAACCCAGGTGATTCTGTAAGTGCACCATTAGGTCCTTTCCCTCAGACTAATCAACCCATGTATAACTACATTACCGGTAGCAGGGGCGCTCCAATGACAGTGATTAAGCCCGGAGAAGTTGCAACGTATGCATCACCAGGATTTTCACTAAATAATTTTCCACAAGGAGTTTATCCTATACTCGTAAGGTTCGGAGGCATTGATTTTGCCCCAAACTGTGGCTCATTTATTATTAGTTACGCTCCTTATTTAAAGGTGTTTGGTGGCGAAGTTTTTGCTGGTTCAAAATTAGGCGATAGTACAGATTTAGTTAATTGCCCTGGATGGGGTAGAGATTCCATAAGTACCGAAGGTTCAATTGATTCATTTACTACCGGAAATCGAGGATCTTCAACAAACTTGGCTACATATTCAATCGGCGAAACCAAGAGTTTTAATTCGGCCGGCCAACGCACACTGGCACCAATATCACCCCTTGGTCTTACTTTTAGAAATGTTCCTTCAACACCTTATGGTTCTATTGGGGTGGACCATTGTCCCTATGACTATTTCAACAAAAAATTACCGGAAGGACCTAATGGAACAGTTAATAAAACAAGCGGAACAAATAGATTTAATGCAGCCGCGACCAACAATTGGATTGATACATTATCTGGTAGCAGTCGGGGCAGTTATTATTTTAATACTTCTGGCACGCCATTATTATTGGGAGGTCAGTCTATTTTAAATGGCACGTCTTGTAGCACAAATAACCCCAAAAGTATAACTTTGTATGTCGATGGTTCTGTGCAAATAGCCGGTAATATAATATTTTCAGATGCAGCACCAACATGTGCTTTGCGCGTACCAAGATTTATATTAGTTGCCCGCGGAAATATACATGTAAGCGCCAACGTAACCAGACTTGACG
>JBBTTS010000040.1:0-9616 GCA_038064135.1 Patescibacteria group bacterium
CTACGTAAAAGCTTGGGGACTCGGCACGATGTCTGAAACAGTCTACACAGACCAAATGAATAGTGTCGCCCGTCGTCGCAAAGAGATTAAAGACCAGCTTGAACGTCCTGAAGAAGATAAGCTCTCAAAACTTAAGAACATTGACCTAGAAGCATTTTCAGAACCATTTACCCAGTTCCTCACTAACATGTCGTACGAAGATAAGCTTTTTACTACTAGGAAGATAGTTGATAAAGTAATAGCAACGAAGGAGAAAATAACAATATGCGGAAATATACCGGCATACGCCAATTCAGTGGCTATTCAAAAGGTTGGGTTAAATGTTAAGCATAGCTATAGTTGGATTGCCGAATGTTGGCAAGAGCACCCTATTTAATGCGCTAACTGACAATAATATTTTGGCAGCTAACTATCCGTTTGCCACGATTGAACCAAATACTGGAATAGTGCCGGTACCAGATGAACGACTCGGCAAACTAGCCGCATTGTACCAGTCACAAAAAATAATTCCAGCAACCGTTACATTTGTAGACATAGCCGGTTTAGTAGAAGGCGCAAGCAAAGGTGAAGGTCTAGGTAATCAGTTTTTGAGCCATATTCGTACCTGTAGCGCAATCTGCCAAGTTGTAAGAGAATTCGAAGACAACAATGTTTTGCGTAGTGATTCCAGCCGAGAACCCCATCATGATATGGATGTTATTAATACCGAATTAGTGCTGGCAGATATTCAGACCGTGGATCGTTGGCTGCCTCGGCTCGATAAAGAATCTCGTGCAAACCCAAAACTTAAACAACAGTTTGATGTACTGCAAACTATAAAAAAACACCTAGATAATGACCAGCCTCTGTTTAAGCACCCAGAAATACTTAAAGATGATCGAATAGAGGTTCAGTCCCTACTCAAAGAGCTACAACTACTTACGAGCAAGCCGACTATTTACATTTTTAATGTGAGTGAGCAAACGCTCGCAGACGACTTAAAGAAAAAGACTCTTTCGGAGATAGTTGCGCCAAACAAAGCTCTATTTATTTGTGCAAAATTAGAAGATGAACTACGCGGTCTTGATGAAGCTGACCAATCAGAAATGCTAGCAAGTTATGGTCAAGCCGAAAGTGGCTTGATTCAGGTTATTCATGCCGCATATGATGTTTTAGGACTACAAAGCTATCTAACTGCTGGTGAACAGGAGGTTCGCGCTTGGACTATTCCAAAAGGTGCCACTGCTCCTCAAGCTGCCGGCGTGATACATGGCGACTTCGAAAAAGGCTTTATTGCTGCCCAGGTCATTGATTATTATGATTTAATTGCCGCCGGCAACGAAGTGGCAGCAAAAGCCGCCGGCAAGGTACGTACCGAAGGTAAAACGTACGAAATGAAACCAAATGATGTTGTTGAGTTCCGCTTTAATGTTTAGCGACTTAGTGTATCGCTGATTTGCTTCGCTAAATCGGCAATCATAGGAAATTGTCCACCCGACGCAGTAAGCACTACTAGCGAATAAGTAGATTTTGGATGATAAACAATTGCGGCGTCATGCCATGAAGGATTTCGTGGATTATAGCCAACTTTATCGGCAACTTCTCCGGCCGACCCAGCAGGAATACCTTTTCGATAATTTTGGCGTTTCATATAACTAATCAATTTATCGGTGCCAGATTTGTTCATTAATTTCTCTCCATGCAGTTTATGTAAAAACTGCCTCATACCATCGGCACTTACCGACAAGCCTCGGGACAATTGTATGCCGCTAATTTCGTGCTGGTTAATAAAGTTATCTAGCGCTGTATAGCCACCGTATTTTTTTACCACACCTTCGGCGCAATTACTTGCCGAAACAACAATCATTTCTTCTAAACATTCGTCCAAATTTTTTCCGCCAACGAGTGGTTTCGTAGGATCTAAGCGTCCTTCTTCAGCCTCGGTCAATACACGCCAAGCCACCAAAGACTTATAAACACTAGCCGAGAAGAATAGTCGGCCATCATCTAGGCCTGCTGTTTTTGAGCCATCGATCTGCTGAAAATCAACCGCCACATCAACCCATCGATATATTGTTCGCCATTCATCAATAATTTGCTGGATTCCTAAGCTAGTCGCAGGGTAAACTGGTCCGTCCCTAGGAGCAATTGATTTGGCAACAACAGTCGTGGAATCTAAGCCGCTGATAGCAGCATCCTGGATATTTACCATTGATTTTTCTATGTCGAGCTCTTGGCCAACCGATGACGCTGTTGGCGGTGTAAATATCGAATTAGCTAGTTTTTCTAGGGACTTTTCGATTATGCTTCTTGATAGCGAAAGTACAGGCGTACCAGATTTTGGATCAGCGGTAAAAGAAATTGATTTTAATAAATCGGCTGCAGGAATTTTGATTGAACTTTGCCCAAATCTTACTAAAAAATCAGTAGAAGCAAAATTTTGTATATTTTTTGAAAGACTCTGAAGTTGATCGTAAGCCATTGTCGGTACACTACTTTGATACGCCAAAACCGCATGCCCACTTATAGCAGTATCTGTACCAATAGAAAAATATTGAGCAATTGCCTCATGAGTATAATTTCTACCTGCCACGGGGGCGACAATACTCAATTTACCATTTTTATTTATAATTGAACCTTCTTTTGCTTGGGTATTTGATGAACTGGCAATTGCCGTAGTAAATGATTTTAAAATGGTCTCATTTACAACTTTAGTTTGAGTTACGTCACTATAGCTAGGCCTGCTAAGAATGCTAAACGGGATTAAGCGTCGGCTAAGCGGATAATCTGTCAATTTGCTAGCTAGCTCTAGTTCGTTCACCGCAAGACCAATCTCAGCCAGGCTGATATCAACTGTTTTCTCTCCGACTGAAACAGATAATTGCCTGTCATTTAACGAGGTAATCTTAACGGCTGCAGCAGAGCTGGTCGAAAACCCAAGATTTATATCAGCAAATTTACTTAGAGGTAATGCCCTATTTACCGGGTATACTAGTTGGATTACGATAACACTTCCAAAAAATATTAAGCATGCCAAAGCAGCCCGTGTGTAAATTTGTTTTAGCAGGGCGGTTTGGATATTTGGCAATTGCCAAACTTCATAACCAATAAGCAAGCCCGCGCGGGGGCCGCTTTTTGCAATTTTTCCCATTTTTTATTTAAAGATCGTACAAGTACAAAGTACAACGATTTGTATTTTAGTGCAAGTTTTAATTTTTATACTTTGGTGTGGCTGTATTTTTTGATGTGTTTTCCGTGACGGTCCCAAGACAAGGAAATGTTCTCGATTATTTTAAATAAATCTGGAGTGTCAGGCACATTATTTTGTTCGTAATAATGGCTGGTTTCGATATAATTTTCGGTTACGCTAAGACAAAACACTTTATCACCGACCAAATGCATTCGGTCTACTGCCCCGATACTGGCAATTGGTGATGTAATAATCATAGATTTAATTTTGATTGATTTTAAAAATTCAGCAGCCACATCAACCGAAAATCCTGTTGGCAGGCCATCAGAAACTAAAATTACGGTGTGATTTCGCAGTAAATCTCGCTTAACTTCGCCGGCAGCATCTACTAAGCGGTGTAATCGGTGAAGTTTTTCCATTCGTTGCTGTTCAATAAAATGAAAATATTCCGCTGATAATTCTTCTATTTCACCAGTATAGAACGCTTTATTGTAAGTCATTAAGTTATTAGAAGTTATGGCCGCAAAAGCATCAATACCTGGTAAGGTTATATTTTCAGTTAACAGCATCATCAAATTTGCGTGCAATTTTATAGCAATTTGGGCACCAACTATCACTGCACCGCGACTAAGTGCCACTACAGCAACATTTTCGGTTCTGTATTCAACCAGTTCTTCAGCTAATTTTCGGCCAGCTTCTGCCCTACTAACGAAATACATATGCTTATAAAATTATAACACTGGGCTATAGTTTTATAAGAAGGTAAAAGCGCTCTATATTACCTTTGGCTCCAGCAACAGATGAGTCTGCTTTGTTCTTAATAAAAAAGTGCTGCTTGGCCCATTGTTCAAAATTTTTTAGTATGTCACGGCGAATTTTTTCATTTTTAATAACGCCTTTGTGCTTAGTATCAGATTTAAATGCTTCAAATTGTGGCTTCACCATCGCAACTATTGAAGTATTTTTGTTTGCGAATAACCTAACCGTAGGTAATATGTCTTGTAAACTAATAAACGATACATCAATTAGAACAATGTCTACAGATTGATTAGTGCTAAAATTTCGAATATCTGTTTGTTCGTGAAGTTCAATTTTCGGATTATTGCGAAGTCTTGGGTGAAGTTGATTTGTGCCAACCTCAACTGCAATTACTTTTGTAGCCCCGTGATTAATGGCAAATTCCGTAAAACCACCGGTGCTACTGCCAACATCCAAGACAGTTTTTCCCCGAAAATCCAAATCAAATGCCTTAACCACAGAAGCCAGCTTAAAGGCGGCTCGCGAAACATAATGTTGATTGGAAGTAAGTTCTATTTTTGTATTAAGCTTTACGGGCTTGCTAGGTTTTTTGGTTAATTTGCCGTCAACTTTTACTTGACCAAGTTTTATTATATTTTCGGCCTGACTGCGCGAATTTGCCAACCCTCGGTCTACCATAGACGAATCAAGTCTCATTTTAATCCTTAACGCGTTCGCGATAAGCGCCGGTTGTCGTGTCGACACTGATTAGATCGCCTTCCTTTATAAAAGCTGGAACTTTTACTGTAATTCCTGTTTCAAGAATGGCATCTTTCATCACATTACTTGTTGTGTCACCCTTCACGGCATTTTCGGCATAAGTTACTAACAATGGTACATTTTTAGGTAATTCAATATTAATAACTCGCCCGTCAAACAATTGAGCTTGCGCAGTATCACCATCTTTAATGAAGCCTGCTAGGTGTGAGTATTCACTAAGGCTAAGTTCAAACTGCTCATATGTTTGCTCATCCATAAAGTAATAATTCTTAGCATCTGAATACAAAAATTGTGCGTTTTTGTTGCTAACGTCGGCTGGTTCTATACTTTCATTGCCCTTAAAAGTTTTCTCTAACACCTTGCCATCGATTAAACTCTTAATTTTAACATTTACAATTGAACCACCGCGGCCCATCACTTTTTGGGCGTATTCAACTACCTTATAAGGAATACCTTCAAGTTGAAATACTTGCCCTTTTTTAAGGTCTGTAACACCAAACGCCACTTTTTTCTCCTAGTTATTTGCAACAAATGGTAAAAGTGCAATGTGTCGAGCGCGCTTGATTGCAACGCTTAAGCGACGTTGTTCGCTTTCTTTCAAACCCGTTTTTTTACGAGTTTCGATTTGCCCATACTGGTTAACGTAGCGCTGCAAGGTTTTGAAATCCTTGTAGTCAAAATACGCTACGTCTGTACGATTTTTAAATATCTTTGCCATCTAATTCTATCCTTTCAATTATTTTACTCCGGAAAGAGCAGCCCACGCGACGGATTTATTCCGGCACCTGGCGCGATGAGAAACCCTGAAAGGGTGTCTCATTACTCTTAAAATGGGATGTCGTCGAGGTTAATAGGCTCATCGCCCAAATCCTCTATAACAACATCGTCTTTTTTCTTTGAAGCTGTAGACTTATTTGTATTTGCGCTTGATGCAACTACTGATTCATCTTCAGTATTTGTACCGCGATTATCCAAGAAAGTAACGTCATTTGCCAAGACCTCAACTTTACTGCGTTTTTGACCATCTTGCTCCCAGCTGCGGCTTTGTAATCGCCCCTGAACTAGACATCTTCGGCCCTTACTAAGATACTGTGCAACCCGCTCTGCCAAACCTGCCCATGCAGTTATGTCAATATAGTCTGTTGCTTCTTGCCAATCGCCGCTGGCGTCTTTGTAACTGCGATTTAGAGCAAGACTAAAGCTACATACGCTTTGACCGGTTGGAGTTTGCCTTAGTTCGGGGTCACGTGTTAAGTTTCCCATTAAAGTAACTTGGTTTAAACTTCGTGCCATAATTCTTATCCCTCTCCCACTACTTTGCTACGCTTATTCTTCGTTTGCTTCGTCGTTTTTTTCTTCGTCATCGCCTGCCTCATCTCCACGCTCGGCGGCCTTTTTAGCCTTTTCGGCCTTTAAAGCACCAGCTTTTGCAATGGCTTTTAGATCGGGTTTTGTTACTAAATATCTTATTACTTCATCAGTTATATTTAGTAAACTTTCCATTTTCTGAATACTCTCGGGCATCAATTCTACCGAATAAAACACGTAAATAGCGTGTTCTAGCTTTTTAACGGGGTATGCTAATTTCTTTTTACCCCAATTGTCTATGCCCAGTACTTTACCACCATTTTCAGCTATGATTTTGGTGACTCGTTCTTCGGCTTTTGTTAGATCTACTTCTAGATCTGGGTGATACAATACCGCAATTTCGTATTGACTCAAGTTTCCTCCCTTGGTTAATGCCCATACATCCAAGCGCCCAAGCGCAAGACTATGAACTGAGTTGGTAGTAACTAAATTTTATACTATCTACCTCTGTTTTGCAAGAAATTTTTACAGACCTTGGGTTTTCTTCAGATATTCGTCGTACTCACGTTGAGCTTTTCGTCTAAGCAAATACATTATCGCAAACCTACCGCCAACAATTAACGCTGCCAGCATAATTATCACTAAGAATATTGTTAGCACGGTATTAGATTTCTTGGTTTGTTTTCCGGTAATGACGAAGTTGCGTTTTTGGCCAAGTTCGATAGTATCGGTATTTGCGGCTTCATCATGCGTTTGAACGCTTAATACTTCCCAGCCTTCTCCACCTTGAGCGTGGTATTTTATGTCACTTATTCCGGTAAATACCGGGTTGCTTCTTTGAATTGTCGCAACAAGGCCATTACTGAATTCTTCGATACTATTTCCTTCCTTGTCTCGACAACTAAATTCATATGGACCGGCCAGTGTGATGCGATCTTCAATGTCAGCCAGGCCAGATAACGTGGTCAGGTTGCAAAGCGCATCACTAAATAGTGTGCCAGCTTTGACCGTTATTTTGGCTATGCCGTCTTCACTTTCTACAAAACTGTCTTCATTAAATAAGACATTGGACTTGTATGTCGGTGCTTTGGCAGTAGCTGTTGCAAATCCGGATTTATTGCCGGCTGCATCGAACGATCTGATTCGATAAAAGTAATCTTTGTCAAAACTAGTTGATACGTCGTCAAATTCCAAACTAGTGGCGTTGGATTCAATTTCTTCCCAAGTTTGATTGTCCGTTGACCTTTCTATGCTATAACCTATAACCGCAATATTGTCGCTGGCAGCATCCCAGGTTAGCCCAATTAAACCCTGTTCTTGGTCGGATTTAGCAATAAAGTTACTTGGTGCCGAAGGCGGCGTTCTGTCTGGAACGGCTGGTTGTGGCGCTGGACTAGACCCAGGCCTGGTTGTTGTTCCTGGCTTGCTACCAGGACTGGGTGGTGGCGGTGGTGTGCCTGGTGGAGGTGGCGTTCCAGGTGGTGGCGGTGGTGTGCCTGGTGGAGGTGGCGGTGTTATTGAAACATTGTTAACGTTTAAAATGTGGTTTACTTGTGCGGTGTTGCCAACTTTATCAATAGATTTAATTGTAAGAGTTTTTGATCCGTTGCTTGTAGAGGTCGTTGGCCAGGCATAAGCATACGGACTTGTAGAATCAGATGCTAATTTAGTAGAACCAAGCCAAAATTCTACCCTATCTAAACCGCTACCGCCACTGTCGGTCGAGTTAACATTAATTGTTGTGTTGCCACTTACGGTTGACCCATTTGCCGGTGACGATACTGCGACTATTGGTGCGTTACCATCAACTACAAGCGTCGGTACAATTAATCCAGGATTATTTGGTGGTGCATTAGCGCACGCATATGAAAGTGTTCCAGTAAATACTAAGAATATTCCAGGTCTAAAAGTATGGGTAGTAGTATAGCTAGGTGCTTTTACGGATAGATTAAATGTTTGACGACCACCAGGAGCTACAGAACCACTAATATTATATCCGCTGTTGTATGTCCAAATTCCATCGCGATCAGCAAGTGCCATACCAAATGCTGATGACCATGTAGTTGTTCCGTCGTTCTCCATGACAACAGTGGCGTTAAAAGTATCGTTTGGCCTCATTACCGATTTAGAAGTACTGACTGAAATACATCTGGTATGATGACCAGTGACAGCATTAGAATTAAATTGATTTTTAATGCCCAAAAATGAGGCCACGCTAACTACTAAACAAATTTGGACAATGCCTAATAATTTTAGTTGATCGTGCTTTGAATGGCGTTGGTTATGGTGCCTAATCTGTTTTGGCGACAAGTGTAAACCCCTTAGCTGGTAGAACTGGGGTAATTATAACACTTATGTCTTGAGCTAAAAAAGTTTGGATTTAAGACCGCTCTTCGTCTGGTATGTCGTTGTAGACATCTTCTTGGGGGTTGGACTGACTTCCACCAAACACATCATCTACACTGCTTACTAAGACTTCGCGTGGCCTCGAGCCATCAGCCGGACCAACAATACCTTGTTCTTCCATTGATTCTATAATTCGGGCTGCTTTACCATAGCCAATTCTCAGACGCCTTTGAAGTAAGCTGGTACTAGCTTTACGAGCTTCTACTACTACTCGAACGGCATCTTTGAAAATTGGTTCGTCGCTACTGTCTATCTCGGCCACTATTCCACCTCGGCCGTTACTACTTAATTGAACAGGTTGGCTAATAATTTCATCATCGTATTGCGGTGGCCGTTGCATCCTGATGAAATCAGTAACTTTCAGAGTTTCGTCGTCGCCAATAAAAGCACCCTGAACACGCTTTGGTTTAGGCATGTCAGCTGTTGATAACAGCATGTCACCTTGCCCAAGTAGTTTTTCGGCACCAATTTGGTCGATAATTGTCCTTGAATCTACCTGACTGGCCGTAGTGAATGCAATTCTGGCTGGAATATTGGCTTTGATCAGGCCAGTAATAACATCGACACTTGGCCGTTGCGTGGCTAATACCAAATGTATGCCAACAGCACGGGCTTTTTGGGCAATTCGTACAATCAATGATTCAACGTCACGAGCGGCCATCATCATCAAATCGGCTAACTCATCTATAACCACAACGATGTATGGCATGCCTTCACCTTTTTTCAGATTGTTATACTCGGCAATATTACGACGATGTGCTTCGCTCAGCGCCCGATAGCGGCGTTCCATTTCGGCGACGGTCCACTTCAGAGCGGAAATACATTTTTCTGGCTCAGTAATTACAGGGGTTAGAAGGTGCGGTATGTCATCGTAAGGTTTAAGCTCTACTTGTTTTGGGTCGACTAAAATCAGTTTCAAATCGGCTGGACTGTTACGGTACAGCAAACTGGTCAGAACCGTGTTGATCATGACACTTTTTCCTGAACCTGTTTGGCCAGCCACTAAAACGTGCGGCATTTTAGCCAAATCGCCAACAATTGCAGCCCCAGAAATATCCTTTCCAATCACAAAACTTAGCGGGCCTACCAAGTTATTCCATTCGGCAGACTCCAATAGCGACCTAACCCGCACTGTTGCGTATTTTAGGTTTGGCACTTCAATTCCAACCAGCCTTTTACCGGGGATCGGTGCTTCCATACGAATACTATGAGCCG
>JBBTTS010000041.1:0-4006 GCA_038064135.1 Patescibacteria group bacterium
AACCACCGCGGGCAATTTTCCACTGGCGCGCAAACTCTTGAGGCCTTTACCGAGCACAGATCGATCTTCTAATGTAACGTTTATGTCTTTACTTGACATGGATCCTCCGAAATATTTTTATCGTTAGTGGTAATTATAACAGATTAAAGCCTGGACGTGAAGGGGTAAAGCGCGATACACTTTTGTCACATGGATTTTTTGCATGTCGACAAATTAATAGAAAGTGGTGGTGTTTTACTTATATCCCTAATCGTCTTTGCCGAGTCGGGACTTTTAATTGGGTTCTTCCTACCGGGTGATACCTTACTTTTTACAGCCGGATTTTTTGCTGCACAAGGCAAATTTTCTATAATTTGGTTAATATTTTCGATAGTACTTGCAGCAATAGTTGGCGATAACGTTGGATATTCGATAGGCAAAAGAACTGGAAAACGAATTTTTAAAAAGAAAGACGGTGTATTTTTTAGACACGAAAACATTACTAAAGCTGAGAATTTTTACGAAAAACACGGAGGTAAAACCATTATTCTAGCGCGCTTCGTGCCAGTCGTGCGCACCTTTGCGCCTATGGTAGCAGGTGTCGGCAATATGTCTAGACAGAAATTTTTTGCTTATAACATTGTCGGGGCGCTACTTTGGGGTGCTGGCGTAACATTAGCCGGTTATTTCCTGGGTAGTAAAATCCCAAATATCGAGACATACGTATTTCCTGTTTTAATTGTAGCCACGACATTTACTTTTGGCCCGACCATCTATCATTTATTTAAAGACGGCAAAATTAGAAAGAGTATTAGCGATTCTTTACGTCGCTGGTGGATGCGAATTACTCTACGTGGCTAGGCGAAATTGACATCTACGTAATCGGATGTAGCCAGGCCGAGATTTAGGTAAACTTCGGGTAGCGGAGTATGGCCACACCATTCGTTTTCGGCAACTTGAGCCGCTAAACTTAATTCGCCAAATCTTGTTGTTAATGCAATATCCTCATCAGATAAACCTTTTTTGCGACATCCATCTAAATATCTTTCCATATTATGAAGTGTATCTATCATGCGACCCATTGCGTCATGATCCGTTGGGTTAGTTATCATAATAAATTCCTTAGATAATGGCCGGTGTACGATTTTGGATTTTTAGCGACAATACTAGGGGTCCCTTCAGCCACTACTAATCCTCCGCCCTCCCCGCCTTCTGGGCCCATGTCTATAATAAAGTCGGCAATTTTAATTACGTCGAGGTTGTGCTCGATAACAATCATGCTATTGCCACCATCTACCAAAGCATGTAAAACACCAAGTAATTTTTTTACATCATCAATATGCAACCCAGTAGTTGGTTCGTCCAGAATATAAAGTGTTCGGCCAGTAGGGCGACGAGATAGTTCAGTAGCCAATTTTACACGCTGGGCTTCACCACCAGATAGGGTCGTGGCCGATTGCCCCAACGAAATATAACCCAAACCAACATCAACCATTGTTTGTAGTTTTCGAGCGATCGACGGAATATTTTCGAAAAAGCCCAAGGCTTGTTCGCAGGTCATCGCCAAAATGTCACTGATGGATTTACCTTTGTAGTGAATTTCTAATGCTTCACGATTGTAACGTTTACCTTTACAAACTTCGCAAGACACATAAACATCTGGTAAAAAATGCATCTCGATTTTAATTATTCCGTCACCGCTACAATTTTCACAGCGGCCACCGCGTACGTTAAAGCTGAATCTACCGGGCCCGTAGCCACGAATTTTAGCTTCGGGAACAGCGGCAAATAACTCACGTATCGGTGTAAATAATCCAGTGTAAGTGGCTGGGTTGCTGCGGGGTGTTCGACCAATTGGTGACTGATCAATATTGATAACTTTATCTAGCAGTTTAATGCCTTCAATTTCATCATGGCTACCCGGAATCTCTTGGCTACGCATTAAGCGGGCAGAAAGTTCTTTGGCTAATATGTCATTGATCAGGCTTGATTTACCCGACCCCGAAACACCACTGACTACTACTAATTTTCCAAGCGGAATACAGACATTTATATTCTTAAGATTATTTTCGCGGGCGCCCTTTATAACTAGTCGTTTATCATTGCCATTTCGTAGCTTTTTAGGAACGGAAATATTTTTTTCGCCACGTAAATATTGGCCAGTAATACTTTTTTTATTTTTAGCCACATCATCAGGAGTGCCTTCGGCTATAACGTGGCCGCCGTGAATCCCCGCACCTGGTCCGATATCTAAAAGATAATCGGCTGTTCGGATAGTTTCCTCATCGTGTTCAACAACTAAAACAGTATTCCCAAGATCACGAAGATGCTTGAGAGTTGTGATCAATCTAGCATTATCGCGCTGGTGCAATCCAATACTAGGCTCGTCAAGTACATATAAAACCCCTTGTAATCCAGAACCAATTTGTGTTGCTAGGCGAATTCGTTGCGCTTCGCCGCCCGAAAGCGTCACGGCACTGCGAAGTAAATTTAGGTAATTTAGCCCTACGTTTTGCATGAAAGTTAACCGGGCTAAAATTTCCTTTATAATTTGGTGAGCAATCTGAAGTTGCTTGGTGTCAAGTTTTAGAGTTTTAAAAAACGACAAAGCGTCGTCAATTGAAAGTTGGCAAATGTCCATTATTGATTTTTCGGCCACAGTAACTGCCAATACTTCAGGACGGAGCCGTTTTCCACCACATGTATGGCATGGTTTTTCACGCATGAACCTTTCGATGTCGCGACGCATGAAATCACTTTCTGTTTCTTTATGGCGACGTTCTAGGTTAGGAATCACGCCTTCGTAGGTTGTATCGAAATATCTTCCGCTACCCAGAGCAACTTTGTATTTTTGACTGCCAGTTCCGTAAAGTAATTTTTCAAGGTCGCTGCTTTTAAGCTCGGCAGTCGGAACGTGCAAACTGAATCCGTGAGCTTCAGCCACAGCTTGCATTTTTTTAGAATACCAAGCATCGGCGTTTATCCGGTTAAATGGCCTGATGGCTCCTTCGGCAATGGTTAGACGACCGTTTGGAATCACCAGTTCTGGATCGACCTCTAACCTAGAACCCAAGCCGGTGCATGTCGAGCAAGCACCATGCGGGCTGTTGAAACTAAAAGTTCTGGGTTCAAGCTCGGGTATTTGTACATCGGGGTGATCTTCACAAGCATAAAGTAAACTAAAACTAGAGTTTTGGTTGTCGTCGGCGTTTAGAACTGTTAAACGACCATCGGCCAACTCTAATCCCTGTTCTACTGACTGTGCAAGTCTACCCCTTTGGTCTTCACTGGCAACAAGTCTATCTATCACAATCTCTATGATATGTTTATAGTTTTTATCGAGAGACGGAAATTCGTCTAGAGCATAAATAACCCCGTCTACCCTTGCCCTGACATAACCAACACGCATATATTGTTCTGGAATATGCTCATAAGCACCCTTTTTATCTATCACAACCGGCGCTAAAATCATTAATTTTTTACCATTAAATAATGAACCTATCTGATCCACAATTGCCGCAGATGTTTGCCTTGTGACTGGCTTGGCACAAATTGGGCAATGAGGTGTTCCTATACGTGCGTATAATAACCTTAAGTAATCATATATTTCTGTAACTGTTGCAACCGTGCTACGTGGATTTCGACTTGTTGATTTTTGATCAATACTTATAGCTGGACTTAGACCATCAATTTGGTCTACGTCCGGTTTTTCCATTAGTCCTAAAAATTGCCGAGCATAGGCGCTTAATGATTCAACATAGCGACGTTGTCCCTCGGCATAAATCGTATCAAAAGCCAAGCTTGATTTACCCGAACCGCTAAGGCCAGTAATTACGACTAATTTATTACGCGGCAATTCGACGGTAATGTTTTTTAGGTTGTGCTCGCGGGCACCTTGAACTCTAATATTATCACTCATTTAAGCACGAAATTATACATTAAAATCAGCTTATTTACTAGTGTATAAGTCCTTAAAAGGGTAAACTTTAAATGTGGATGTTATTCGTCGGCGTACAAAACAAATTTT